>NZ_LZJA01000204.1:0-1302 GCF_001666785.1 Mycobacterium sp. E3305
TGCGGGCGTTGCCGTAATAGCGCTCCTCGAGGGTCAGCGAGCCGCGGTGCAGCAGGCTCTTGCCCCGCATCCCCTCCGGCAGCGGCTTGGACACCTTGCCCATCGACCGCCGCAGCGGCCGCGGCAGGTAGTCGAACGGCTTGAGCGACAACGGTTCCCGGTAGATCGTGTAGCCGCCGAACAGTTCGTCGGCCCCCTCCCCGGACAGCACCACCTTGACGTGCTTGCGGGCCTCACGGGCGACGAAGAACAGCGGCACCAGCGCGGGGTCGGCCACCGGTTCGTCGAGATACCAGACGATTTCGGGCAGGGCCGCGACGAATTCGTCCGGGTGCACCACCTTTGCGATGTGGCGGGCGCCGATCGCCTCGGCGGAGGCCACCGCGACGTCGATCTCGGAGAAACCCTCCCGCTCGAAACCGGTGGTGAAGGTGATCAGCTTGGGGTTGTGCCGGATGGCCAGCGCCGCGATCGCGGTGGAGTCGATGCCGCCGGACAGAAACGCCCCGACGGTGACGTCGGCGCGCATGTGCTTGGCCACCGAGTCCTCGAGCACCGCGGTGATCTCGTCGTAGCGGACCTGTTCGGTGTCCCGGCTCATCGGCACCGCGGCGAACCTCGGCACGAAATAGCGGGTGACCTCCGGCGGCCGCCCGGCCGTGATCCGCGCGTAGCAGCCCGATTCGAGCCGGCGCACCCCGCGGTGCAGCGTCTCGGGCTCGGGCACGTACTGCAGCACGGTGTAGTGCTGCACGGCCCGCCGATCGATCCCGGTGTCGAACCCGACCAGTTCGGCGAGGTCCAGCAGGCATTTCTTCTCACTGGCCACCGCGGTGCCCCCGGCGCCGGTCGCCATGAAGAGCGGCTTGATGCCGAATGGGTCTCGGGCGCAGAACAATTCGAGCGTGGCGGTGTCCCACAGGGCGAAGGCGAACATGCCGCGTAGCCGGGTGAGCACGTCGGCGCCCCAGTAGTGGTATCCGGCGACGATGGCCTCGGCGTCGCCGTCGGTGGCGAAGGCGGCGCCGTGCGCGGTGGCCAGCTCGTCGCGCAGCTCGAGGTAGTTGTAGATCTCGCCGTTGAACACCAGCACGTAGCGGTCGGGCGCCTCCGGCGGACCCCACCGCAGCGGCTGGTGCGAATGCGCGATGTCGATGATCGACAGCCGGTTGAAGCCGAACACGACGGCCCCGTCGGCGCCCGGGTCGGTCCAGGTGCCCGGCTCGTCGGGGCCGCGGTGGCGCATCAGATGCGACGCGCGGGCGATCGCACCGTCGGCCCGGGCGGCGGCGTCGGCGCCGG
>NZ_LZJA01000205.1:0-1320 GCF_001666785.1 Mycobacterium sp. E3305
ACGACCAGCGCGGGCGCGATACCGGCGATCCCGTCGGCGTTGTCGCCCCACGCGGGGGAGGCCAGGCGGTCGCGCCGCTGCGCGGCTTCGGGCACGTAGGCGGTGTCGAAGACCTCACCCATCCACGGCTTCAGGACGGCGCGGCCGCCCAGGCTGGACGGCTTGTCGCGGGCGGGCGTCACCAGGTCGAGCGGGGCGTAGTGCAGGACCTGCAGCGCGATGCGGGGGCCGCCGTTCTCCAGCGCCAGCCGTGCGGCCGCGGCACTGAGGTTGCCGCCCGCGCTTTGGCCCCCGACGCACAGCCGGCCGCCGTCCCAATCGCGGCCGGGGTCGGCCGCCCAGCGGACGACGTCGTAGACCTGGTGTGGCGCCGCCGGGAAGCGGTGCCGCGGCGCCAGCACGTAGTCGGGATTGATCACCACCACGCCTGCGTTGGCGGCCAGGTACCGGCACCAGGGATCGTCCTGTTCGGGGTGCCCGACCACGAAGCCCCCGCCGTGCACGTTGACGTAGACCGCCTGGTTCGCCGTGCCGGCCGGCGGGTGGTAGACGGTTGCCGGTACGGGGCCGTGCCGGGCGGGGATGGTGACCTCGGTGGTCCGGCCGCGGAATTCGGGGAATCGCACGGCGGCCTTGGGGGCCGGGTTCACGACGGCGGCGAAAGTGCGGGCCAGTGCGTCGGCGACGACTGGTCTGGAGAGAATCGACACGGGCCCTAGGAGCCCGTTCCCGGGCCGATGTTGTGGGCCGGTCTGGTGCGCAGGTTGTGCACGTAATCGCTTGGGGCTCCGGCGATTTCGGCGGCGTCAGCCATCACGCCCAGGTATCGCGCCGAGGGCAGGCCGCCCTCCCAGGCGTCGAGCACGTACAGCCAGGCCAGCACGGGGTCGGTGCTGGTGTCCGACGAGATGCGTTCCACCCGGCAGCGGATCTTCTTGTGGACGCCGAACTCCGAGCCCTCCCACCGGTCGAGGTTGTTCTCGTCGGCCGGGGTCATGTCGTAGAGGACGACGAACACCTTGGAGGTCGGGTCTTCGACCACCGTGGCCAGCGCGCCTTCCCAGCCGATGTCCTCGCCGCCGAACGTCAGGCGCCAGCCGTGCAGCCAGCCGGTTCCGGCCATCGGGGAATGGGGTGCCCGCTTGAGCATCTGCTCAGGATCCATGTTCGACCCGTAGGCGGCGTAGAGCGGCACGGGGAAATCTTAGACGTCACCCGCACGAGCGGTCTTCTCCCAAGCGTTTCGCCGCGCTGTTCAATGGCGCGGCTTCTCCTCACGCCGCCGTGCGGCGTGCATCGTCGCCGCGCTGTTCAATGGCG
>NZ_LZJA01000206.1:0-34481 GCF_001666785.1 Mycobacterium sp. E3305
CACCATCGACGTCTCGTCCACGACGATCACGTCGTGCGGGAGCCGGTTGCCGCGATTGTGCTTGAACCGCACCGACGTATCCGGCCGCGAACCCAGCAGCCGGTGCAGCGTCGTCGCCGGCAGCCCGGCCAGCCGGCCCCGGTCCGCCGCGTCCAGCCTCTGCACCTCGGCGGCGACCGCCTCGGCGAGCCGCGCCGCGGCCTTGCCCGTCGGTGCGGCCAGCGCGATTCGGGGCCGCGGCAACCCGGCGCTCTCGGCCTGCGCGGCGAGCAGCGCCAGCAACCGCGCCACCGTCGTGGTCTTGCCCGTCCCGGGGCCCCCAGTAAGCACCGTAACCGCTTGCGAGACAGCTATTTCCGCGGCCGCACGCTGTTCCTCGTAACCCGGGGGGAAAAGCCGATCCAAGTCCGGGGCGTCGCCCCTTACCCCGGGCATGGAGAGCGCGAGCAGGTCGGCGCACACCTGCTGTTCCTCGAGCCAGTACCGGTCCAGGTACAGAAGTTCACCGAACAGCCGCAGCACCGGCGGGGACCCGAGCAGCGGGCTGGCTCGCACGGCGGCCATCCAGCCGGCCGGGTCGGGCCACGGCAGGTCGGCGGCGCCGACCTGCGCCGCCACCGCCCGCAGGTCCACGCACACCGAACCGCTGCGCAGCGCCCGCACCAGCAGCCCGACCGCCAGCGCGACGCCCTCGTCGGGCTCGCCTGCGAGCGCCGTAAGCCGCTGCGCCACATGGACGTCGGCGGCCTCGAACACGCCGGCGTCGGTGTACGTCCGCAGCAGGCCCTCGGCGGTGATCGCCTCCAGCGTCACGCGACCGCCCTCCCATCGAGCAGGTCCGACAGCTCGGCTGTCAACGAGGCGGGCGGCCGCCAGCTGAACACTCCCGACGGATGACCGCCGACCACGGGGGTGGCCGCGCCGCACATTCCGCGCACGAACAGGTACAGGACACCGCCGAGATGCGCCTCGGGGTCGTATCCCGGCACGCGCCACCGCAGGAACCGGTGCAGCACAACGCTGTACAGCAGCGCCTGCAGCGGATAATCCGAATGCAGCATCGCCTCGACCAAGCGGGGCCGGTCGTAGTCGGCGGATGTCAACGGCCGGTCGGGGTCGCCGAGCCAGTTGGTCTTGTAGTCGACGACCAGGTAGCGGTGCCCCCCGCCGTCGGGCACCCGCAACACGGCGTCGACCGAACCGGTCAGATAGCCGCGCAACGGCTGGTCGCCGAGCGGGGGGCTGGCCAGGCGGTCGGCATAGGACGCCAGCGCGTCATCGGCCGGTAGGTGCGCACGCAACAACGCGGCCGTGTCCGCCAGCCGGATCTCGGGTGCGGTGGAACGCAGATCGCCACCGGCGAGCGGGAATTCGAAGTCCAGCTCGCGCAGTCGGTCCGAGAGCCCGATGCGCCGCAGCGTCAGGTCGCCGGCCAGCGGTCCCAGCGGCGTGTCATGCATGGGCACCATGGCCGCCGCGAGCTCGTCGGCGGGCACGTCGACCGGCCACCACACCGAGTGGGTGCGGATGTGCGCCTCGAGCTCGGCGGCCAGATCGGTGGCCAGGGGGTCGGCCGTCTCGAGCACGGCGTGCACCAGCGTGCCGAACTTCGCGCCCATCGGCAGGTCCGCCATCGGCGACGGCACCTGGCGCCCGGACGCGTTCTGCGCCAACGGTATTTCGCCGGCCTCGTCGTCCAGCTCGGTGACCTCCGGCTCGCTGCTGACGCCCGCGCCCGCGGAGTTTTCCGCGACCCGGATGAGGCCGGAGTAGGAGGTGCGCCGCCACCCGGTGTCAATGGCGCGGTGAAAGTGGCGGCTGTCGAGGTCGGCCGGCACCGGCGCCGGCGGCACGGACGGCGCGGCGGCCACCACCGACCGCTCGATCACCGGGCCGCCCGCCGCCTCCCATTCGCGCAAGCGGTCCAGGGCGTCGTCGTCGGGGATCTTCGCCGGCTCGCATCGGTCGGGCACGCACGGCTCTGAAGGCCGCCGGCCGCGCAGCAGCCGCGACAGCCCGCCGTTGGGTTCGTCGAACGCCGGCGACCACCACGCGACGACCTGCGACTGGGCCCGGGTCAGGGCCACATAGGTCAAGCGGCTGTCGTCGCTGGCGTCCTCCTTGCGGCCGAGTACCTCGACGGCCTTGAAGTCCGGGCTGTCCTTGCCGCCGATGTGCAGGCAGCGCACGCCGGCGTCGTGGAACAACACCACGTCGCGGTCCTGGGTGTTGCGGTTGAACGCGAACGGCAGATACACGATCGGGTATTGCAGGCCCTTGCTGACGAACACCGTCATGATCTGCACCGCGGCCGCATCGCTGTCCAGGCGCCGGTTGCGTTCGGGCGCACCGGCGCGTTCCTCGCGCTGCCTGCGCAGCCAGTCGCGCAGCGCCGGCAGGCTGGAGCGCTCGCGGTGGGCGACGTCCTGCAGCAGCTGCGCGACGTGCGCCAGGTCGGTCATGTGGCGTTCGCCGCCGCGGGCGGCCAGCACCCGGTCGGCCATCCCCGAAAGCTGCGCGGCCTCGAAGATGGCGGCGACGCCGCGCTCGCGCGCGTGGCCGGCCCACTCCCGCAGGGTTTCCGCGACCCGGTCGGTCAGCGCGTCACCGCCGGCCGCCAACGATTCCGCGGTCTCGCCGAAGAACATGGTGGCCGCCGCGGCGCGCACCATTCCCGGGCGGTGCGGCTGGTCGAACGCCTCCAGCAGGCAGAGCCAGTCTTCGGCCGCGTCCGAGCCGAAAACGTCGGAGTCGCCGGTGTACACCGCCGGCACGCCCGCGTCGCACAACGCCTTGAAGCAGGCGGCCGCGTCCTTGTGCTTCTCCACGATCACGGCGATGTCGCGGGCCTGCAGCGGCCTGCCCGCGAACGTCGCGCCGGCCGCCAGCAGGGCGCGGATGTCGGCGGCCAGGTCGGCGCCGATGTGGGCCCGCAGCTCGTCGATGGGCAGGTTCTGAATCCCGCTGCGCCCCAGGGTCGCTCGCTGGACCACCCGCAACCGGAACGGGTCGTTGTGCGGGGCGCCGGCGAGCCGGTGGCCCCGATGGTAGGCGTCGACGTCGTCCACGACGATCGCGGGATCGCCGAGTTGGGCGCCCCGCAGCACCACCTGCAGGCGCTCGACGAGCGCCGCGTCGCTGCGCCAATTGGTGGCCAGCGTCCTCTTCTCGCCCGCCGTCTCGGCCGCCCGCAGATAGGTCACGATGTCGCCGCCACGAAACGCGTAGATGGCCTGCTTGGGATCACCGATCAGGATCAGCGTGGAGCGCCCGCTGAACGCGCGGTCGATCACCTGCCACTGCACCGGGTCGGTGTCCTGGAACTCGTCGACCATCACGATGGGCCAGCGGTGGTGCATGCGCACCCGAGCGGGGGAATCGTCGGTGGCCAGCGCGTCGGCGAGCCGGCTCAGCAGGTCGTCGTAGTCCAGGACGCCCAGCCGGCGCTTGCGGGTGTCCAGTTCGGCCAGAACGTCTTTCGCGAACGTCACGCAGACGGCGGCCCGCGATCCGGGTTCGGGGTTCAGCGGCCGCAGCTGCGTCGACGGGTTCTTGACGACCTCGCGCGCCAGGCGCAGCGCCTCGCGATAGGCCAGCGCCGGATCGTCGCGCTCGCGCCCGAAGTGGGCGAGGTACAGATCGTCGACGATCTCGACGATCAACTCGTCGACGCTTTCCAGCAGCGTGACGTTCGCGGCGGTGTCGCCGGCCACGCCCAGTGACTTCAACACCAGCTGGCAGAACTGGTGGGTGGTGGCGATGGTCGCCGCGTCGAAGCCCGCCAGCCCGTCGCGGAGCCGCTGCCTGCGCGCTGCGCGTTCCTCGTCGGTGCCGTCGAGCAGGTATGCCACCAACTGGTTGTCGCCGGCGGCCGACGGGTCGTCGAAAGCCGCCACCGCGGCGACGATTTGGCCGCGGACCCGTTCACGCAACTCCTGGCTGGCGGCCCGGCCGAACGTGATCAACAGCATCTGGTCCAGCGTCGCGGCGCCCTCGGCGAGGTAGCGGGTCACCAGGCCGGCCAGCGCGAACGTCTTGCCGGTGCCCGCGCTGGCCTGCAGCACCGTGGTCGACCGATCGGCGGGCAGCGGGCCGAGCAGATCGAAGCGCTCTGTCACCTGCCCCATCTCAGGGCTTCCTTTCGGCCCGCAGCATCGGCAGCCAGACCCGCGCGGCGTAGGCGCCCAACCGGGTGTCTTCGCCGTCGAACTCCTCACCCGGCCGCACGGGCCGCATCAGATCGGACAGCCGGGTGTTCTTGCCCCAGGCCCGCAGGTGCGCCGGCTCCTCGTGCTCGTACTTCCACCGGTACTGCGCCTCGCGCAGCGGATCGTCGCCGCAGTGCCGCGCGGCCGCCCACGCGTAGGACGTCTTGATGGGCAGCGGAATCGGCTCCCGGCGGCCCGCGTCGTAGACCGCCACCAGCTCGCGCAGCAGTGTCAGGGCGTCGTCGCGCGGCCGTCCCAACCCCTCGACCCGCGGGGTGATGCCCCGCTTCAGGCGGCCGACGCACACCGCCGACCAGTCCCGGCCCGGGTCGTGAGCGATCAAGGCCAGCAACGGGATCCACGCCTCGAGCAGGTGCTTGCCGTCCAGCTTGGAGTACGTCACCGACACCAGCCGCTCGCCGTACACCGGCGACACCGTGCCCGTGAGCCTGCGCCCGGAGCCGAGATCGACGTCGACGTCATACGCCCGGGCGTCGGCCCCCCGGTATTGCTGCGCTTTGGCCGCCAGCAGCGCGGCCTGGTCGCGGACTTCCGTCGCGGTGCGCCAGCCCAGTTGGCCGGGCGGCAACGTGCCCCGCCGCCACTCGGCCTGCCGGGCATCGTCCGGCGTCCACCCGCGCAGGATGTCGCCCAGCATCCGGTCGCCGACGGTCCACTCCTCGAGGGCGTCGAGGTCGACGGGCATCGCGTCTTGCACGCCGTCGACGTCCCGCGGCAGGGTGAAGTCCAGCGCGCGGAAGAAGCCCTTAACCGGATCCTTGAAGAAGCCGACGAGGTCGGCCAGGATGACGTCGTCGGCGGGCGGTGGCGGCAGCGGTCCCGCGATGAACCGGGGTGCCTCGCCCCGCTCGCCCGCGGCGACCCTGGCCGCCCGCAACACGGTCGGGTCGAAGCTGAAGGGCACCGTCGGCACCAGCCTGCCCGGGATGACGTTGCGAATGTCGAAGGGCTGCAACGGATGTTCGACCACGATGCGCCCGCGAATCTTCTCGCCCGACACCGTCATGTCCAGCGTGTCCAGCAGTTCGGCCAGCGGCACCGCCGGTGGGCGCGGCTGGCCCGAGTACTCGTTGGCGCCGGTGTAGGTGATCACCAGCTTGTCGGTGGCCGCGCCGACCGCGTCGAGCAGCAATTGCCGATCCTCGGAGCGGATGTCGCGTTCGCCGGTCATCGGGTCGCGCGCCAGCGCGTCGTCGCCGTCGACGACGCCGAGCCGGGGGAACACCCCGTCGTCGAGGCCGACCAGGCACACCACCCGGTGCGGCACGGAGCGCATCGGGACCATCGTGCACACCGTCAGCGTGCCGGTGCGGAAGTTGGCGCGCGTCGGGCGCCCCGCCAGGCGTCCCTGCAGCAGCGCCCGGATGTCGGGCAGCCGCAGCGGTGTGTCGGCCCGCGGCCCGGCGTCGGCCAGCGTCGAAGCGAATTCCCGTTGCATCTGGCCGGTCTGCCACAGGTCCGCGTCGTCGACACGGGTCAACAGCTCGATCCCGTCGGCCAGCGCGGCCAGCCAGTCGCGCAACGGCCTGGTGCCCGTGAGCGAGTCGACCACGCGCTGCAGCCGCGACACGAATTCGGCGAGCTGGCCGGCCAACTGGACGCGGTTGCTGCTGACGTCGTCCAGGGGCAGTGTGGCGTCGATCCAAGCGTGCGAGTCGTCGGACATCGCGACGCCGGCCAGCACCCGGTCGATGCCGAAACGCCAAGTGTTGTGTACGAAGTCGACGTGGTAGGGCCGTCGGTGCTCCTGGTCGAACCCCCACCGGATGTTGGCCTGGCGGACCCAGCGGGTGATGGCCTCCAGGTCGTCGTCGGTGAAACCGAAGCGGGCCCGCACCGGCGCGGCCTCGGCGAAGTCGAGCACCTCGCTGGCGGTCACCCGGCTGCCCGCCAGCGCCAGCAATTGCGAGGCGACGCCGAGCAGCGGATTGGTTTGCAGCGGTGAGCGATCCGCGAGCCGCACCCGCAACCGGTGCGCGGGATGCGCGCCGCGCACCACGTCGCCGAGCCCGAAGTCGGCGACGATCAGCGGCGCGTACGTCTCGATGTCCGGACACATCACCAGGATGTCGCGCGGCTCCAGTGTCGGGTCGTCCTGCAGCAGGCCGAGCAGGACCTCGCGCAGGACGTCGACCTGGCGCGCCGGACCGTGACAGTTGTGCACCTGCACCGATCGGTCGTCGTCGGCGAGCGTACGCCCTTGTGGCCGAACGGCATTCGCGGCGATGTCGGACTGCAGCCAGCCGAGCAGCGTGTCGGGCCGCTCCGGCGCGGGCAGGTATTCGTCGGTGCGCGGGTCGGGGGGCAGGCCGCGTTGCAGCTCGCGCAGGTCGCGCCCGAGCGTCGCCAGCAGGGGATGGTTCACGCTGCGGTGGCCGGTGTCGGCGCGCCGCGGGATCGCCCCCCGGGCGCCGGCCAGCGCGCGCCACAGTTCGTCGCTGGGATGCGGCAGCCACAGGTGCAGGTCATGGTGGGTGGACAACGCGTCCAGCAGCTCCACGTCGGTGCACGCCAACCGGGTGTGCCCGAACAGCGACAGCCGCCCCGGCAGGTCGGCCGGGCCCCCGCGGAGCCGGGTCACGGCCCGCTGATGGCGGACGTGCGGGGGATCGGCGGGCACCGCGTCCACCAGCGCCCGCCAGAGCTCGGGCTGCCAGGCCAGGTCGGGGTCTAGGTCGCCCCGCTCGCCGGCCAGCCAATCGGCGAGCAGCCCCGGACGCTGCCTGGCGTACGAGGCGAACAGGCCGGCCAGCCGGCGCGCCACCGAGTATCTGCGCCCGCGGCGCAGCTCGGCCTCCGCCTCCGTCGACGCGAAGTGACCCAGATGCGTTGCCAGCGTGCGGCACCACGGCTCGTCCAGCGAGCAGTCGATCACGGCCAGCAGCGGCCACGCCATCGCGTCGGGCGACCACGGGTCCTCGTCGGCGGTGCCGGTGAGTTCGGCGATCAGGGACGCCGGGCTGCGGAACGCCACCCCGGCGCACACCCCGTCACCGCCGCGGGCGCGGCCGAGCACATGTGACAGCCGCTGGCTGAGCCAGCGTTCGACGCCGCGCGCCGGCACCAGCACCAGTTCCTCGGTGAAGGGGTCGGTCGGCGGGTCGGCCAGCAGGGCGCCGAGGCCGTCGGCAAGGAGGTCGGTGCGCTCGGCGCGGTGGAGATGAAGCGACATCGCGGTGCCACGATAGCCCCGGACACCGACACGAGTGGGTTACTTGGCCAGCGTGAACTGATTGATGTCGATGTAGCCGTCCCGGAACGCCTTGGCGCAACCGGTCAGGTACCTCATGTATCGCTGGTAGACCTCTTCGGACTGGATCGCGACCGCCTCGCTGTGGCGGGCCTCCAGCGCCGCCGCCCACAGGTCGAGGGTGCGGGCGTAGTGCAGCTGCAGCGACTGCCTGCGGGCCAGGTTGAACCCCATCTTCGAGGCGTGGAACTCCACCATCTCGATCGGCGGCAGCTGGCCGCCCGGGAAGATCTCGGTGGCGATGAAGTTGTTGAAGCTGGTCTGCTCCTCGGTCATCGGCAGGCCGTGCTCGACGATCTGCTCCGGCGTCAGCATGGTGATCGTGTGCAGCAGCATCACTCCGTCGTCGGGCAGGACGCGGTAGGCCTTCTGGAAGAAGTCGTCGTAGCGGTCGTAGCCGAAGTGCTCGAACGCGCCGATGGAGACGATCCGGTCGACGGGCTCGTCGAACTGTTCCCAGCCCTGCAGCAGCACCCGCCTGCTGTGCGTGGTGTCCATCGCGTCGAACAGCTTCTGCACGTGGGCGGCCTGGTGCTCGGACAGCGTCAGGCCGATGACGTCCACATCGTATTTCTCGATCGCGCGGCGCATCGTGCCGCCCCAGCCACAGCCGACGTCCAGCAGGGTCATCCCGGGCCGCAACCCCAGCTTGCCCAAAGCCAGGTCCATCTTGCGCAGCTGCGCCTCTTCCAGCGGGATGTCGCGCATGCGGTCGAAGTATGCGCAGCTGTAGGTCATCGTGGGGTCGAGGAAAAGCCGGAAGAAGTCGTCGGAGAGGTCATAGTGTGCCTGGACGTCTTCGAAATGCGGCGTCAGGTTCTCAGTCATGCCGGCTACGCGCCTTTCTGCATCCGGGGCCATTCAGCTGTACACGAGCGCGCGGCGCAGCTGGTTCACCATGGCTTCCCGAATGGGCCGGAATAAAACTTCGGCGTGCCCGTACGCGGGGAATTCCGACGACGTTACCCCTGTTTACCGGGGGTCAGGTGGAAAACGAGGAGGGACACATGGAGGCTTGGGACGCGATACGCGCCCGGCGCAACGTCCGGCAGTACCGGCCGGAGCCGGTTTCCGAGGAGGACCTGAACCGCATCGCCGAGGCCGGCTGGCGCGCGCCGTCGGCGAAGAACCGGCAACCGTGGGACTTCGTGATCGTCACCGACCGGGCGCAGCTGCAGGAGCTGTCGACCGTCTGGCAGGGGGCCGGTCACATCGCCGCCGCCGCGGCCGCGATCGCGATCGTCGTGCCCGTTCCGCCCGACGAGCGCCGGGTGATCACCGACAACTACGACGTCGGCCAGGCCACGATGGCGATGATGATCGCGGCCACGGACCTGGGGATCGGGACGGGCCACTCGTCGGTGGGGGACCAGGAGAAGGCGCGCGCCATCCTGGGCGTCCCCGGGGACCGGCTGGTCGCCTTCCTGCTCGGCGTCGGGTATCCCGCCGACCGTCCGCTCACCCCGATCCGCAAGCCGAACCGGCGCCCCTTCGCCGAGGTGGTCCACCACGGGCGTTGGTGAGGCAAGCCGCCGTAGGCTCGTCACCGTGCACGACCACCGGGGCGACTACGGAATCGACGGCTCGTTTCACACCCTCTCCGTGCGCTTGCAGGCGATCGGTCTGGCCGCCCAAACCGCCGCGCTGGCCGGGTGGGCCGCGCTGAGCTGGGCGCGCGGCAAGCGGCTGACCGCCGCGCTGGCGGCGACGTCGGCGGCCGGAATCGCTTCGAGCGCAACCCTTTACGTTTACGCCACGCGGGTGGGCAAGTTCGTGGTGTGGGCGCGGGTGCTCGACGAGCTTCGGCTTACGGGCGACGAAACGGTGCTCGACCTCGGTTGCGGACGGGGGGCGGTGCTGCTGGCCGCGGCGAAGCGGTTGCCGCGGGGCCGCGCGATCGGGGTCGATCTGTGGCATGCCGACCAGACCGACAACTCCCCGGAGGCGACCCTGGCCAACGCGGCGTTGGAGAGCGTCGCCGATCGCGTCGAGGTGCGCACCGCCGACATGACCGCCCTGCCGTTCGCCGACGCGAGCGTCGACGTGATCGTCAGCAACCTGGCCATCCACAACATTCCGACGGGCGCGGGCCGGCGCAAGGCCCTCGACGAGGCGGTTCGGGTGCTGCGCCCGGGTGGCCGGCTGGCGATCGCGGACCTCTGGGAGACCCGTCAGCACGCCGCGCACCTACGGGAGCTGGGTTGGCGAAACGTGCGTCGCCGCAACCTCGGATGGCGCATGTACTACGGCGGTCCGTGGTTCGCCACCCGGTTGGTCACCGCGACGAAGCCGGCGTGAGCGCCGGCGGTCCCGGAGGTACGCGCCCCCGGTCCCGGGCATGCTTGGGGGCTATGAACAGACATGAGATCACCGAGCAGATCGTCCTGGCGCGGCTGAGGCGCGGCCTGACGTGGCAGCAGCTGGCCGACGCCATCGGCAGGCCGGTGGTATGGACCACCGCGGCGCTGCTGGGTCAACACCCCATTCCCCCCGAGCCGGCACGGGTTCTCGTGGAGAAGCTCGGACTGGACGAGTCGGTGGTACCCGTGCTGGCGGCGCCGCCGATGCGTGGCGGGCTGCCGACCGCGGTGCCGACCGACCCGACCATCTACCGCTTCTACGAGGCCCTGCAGGTCTACGGCGGCGCCATCAAGGAGCTGATCCACGAACAGTTCGGCGACGGCATCATGAGCGCGATCAACTTCAGCGTCGACCTGCAGAAGAAGCCGCACCCGTCCGGTGATCGCGTCGTGGTGACCCTTGACGGGAAATTCCTTCCCTATCAATGGGTTTCGGCGGCGAACTGAAAACGCCTGCGACCGAACCGGTAGACCCCGCGCTTTCCGGCGGCGGCGCGGAACCGGTGAAGTGACGACGCTTCGCGCGCGTGTCACACTGGCGTCGAGGAGGCGAAGGGAACGCGGTGGCGGCCAGCAGCGGCCACCGCGTTCGCCGTTCAGCTCATCCTTCAGCATCGCGTTGGCGCAGCGCGCCCGCGCGCCTACAGGCCGAACTCGGCCTCGATGCCGTCGATCCCCGCGCGGATGGCCTTGAGCGCGTCGGCGCGGGCGCGCAGTTTCGTTGCGGCGTGGGCGTGCTGGCGCAGACCGGCGAATTCGCGCGCGGCCTCCTCGGCGCGGCTCACCACCATCTCCGGCAGCACGATCTCGTCGACGAAGCCGGCGGCCAGCGCCGTCTCGCCGAAGAACGTCTTGGCCAGCCCGGCGGCCTGCTGGTACGCCGACTGCGTCAGCCGCAGTTTCATGATCTCCAGGGCGGCGTACGGGATGACCATGCCGATCGCCACCTCGTTGGCCTGAATGTTGTAGGCGTGCGCGGCCACCCGGTGGTCGCCCGACGCGAGCAGGAACGCCCCCATCGCGATGGCGTGGCCGGTGCAGGCCATCACCACCGGCTTGGGATGCGACAACAGCCGGTAGGACAGTTCGAAGCCGCCGCGCAGCATGTCGATCGCCGGCTGCGCCTCGCCGGACGTCAGTATCTTCAGGTCGAACCCGCCGCTGAACACCCGCTCGTTGCCGGTGATCACCAGCGCCCCGGCGTTGTCCGCCTCGGCCCGGTCGATCGCCTCGCCCAGGGCCTGCTGCATCGTCGGGCCCAGGGCGTTGACCTTGCCGTCGTCCATCCGGATGACCGCGATCGAATCCTTGAGGCTGTAGTGGACCGGGCCGCTCATCGTTGCTGGGCTCCTTGCCGTCACGCCGGCTGGCTGTGGTGTTTGCCCAGGTCGTCCGGGGCCTCACTCCAGCGCAGGCTGACATCGGTGGGGTCGTCGAGCTGGCGGGTGCGCCATCTGTCCTGCGTTTCCCGCACGGCGCCGTTGATCCGTTCGATCTCGCCGCGGAACACCTCGGGGCGGGTTTCCTTGCTCGCGTAGTGGAAGTAGGTGAGCAGGCCGCGCAGCAGCTCCAGCTTCTGCTTCTCCCGCTTCGCCAGATCATGGGTGGTCATCAGCTCGATGCGCTGGACGGGCGGCAGGGAATCCCAGTCGAGCGTCACCTGAGTTTCCAGCGGATGGCGGTCGCGTTCCCAGAACCGCCAGCCGCGCGGACGCTCGGGTTGATCGAAATAGCTGATCGTGCCGGTGAAGCGGGACTCGATGCCGCTGCCTATCTCGGCGCGGTCCAGCGCCGAATCCCACACCATCCGCCATTCCTGGCCGGGGGCGAGGTACGGCAGCTCGCGGGGGAGCCGCAGTTCGACGACGTCGGCGTAGCCGTCGGTCGCGTTCTCGTACTCGGCCACCGTCGGCGGGTTGACGAAAGAGAATGTGACGTCGTACGCCGCGGTCTGGCCGAAGTTCCTGACCACCAGCTCGATCACGTGCCAGTCGGCGGGGTGCGGTTCCATGAACATCGAGACCTGCGGGCGCGTCTGCTCCGCGGCCAGCCGGCGGTTGCGGGTGATCTGCCTGTTGGTGAAGACCAGGGTGATGGCGGCGAGCGCAATCGCCGCCCACGCCGCCCACGCAATCCAGGTGCTGGATCCGACGTTTGTGATCCCGTGCCAGCTGTCCTGGATCCACCCCATGGAATCCACCCTCCGCTTATATCACAGGCCGGTGGCCGGCCCGTTGTGGTCGAGCGACCGTCAGCCGCCCATCAACATTCGCCATTGGGCGAGGTCCGCGGCGCGATACACGTAGTTGGAACGCTTGACTTCCGACAGCGAAGCGCTCGGTTCCGCCGAATACCAGTGCCCCGGAAAGACCGTCGGGTCACCGGGCAATGTCGCGAGTTGCTGCAGGCTGCGGTACATCTCGTCGGAGTCGCCGCCGGGAAAGTCGGTGCGCCCGCAGCCCTCCAGGAACAACGTGTCACCGGCGACCAGGCGACCGTCGAGCAGGAAGCACTGACTGCCGGGCGTGTGGCCGGGTGTGTGCAGCAACTCGATCTCGATGTCGCCGATGCTGACCTTGTCGTGATTCTCGTGGGCGGTGAGATCCCCCAGGCTGATCCCGGTCACCCGCGAAACCCATTGCGCCTCATGGGTATTGACGTGTACCGGCACAGCTTTGCGTTCCAGCAGCTCGGCCAGGCCCTGCAGCGAGAAGCCCATCATCGATCCGCCGACGTGGTCGGGATGGTGATGGGTCACCAGCACTCCGGACAGGTGCATGTCGTCGGCCTCGAGCGTGTCGAGAAGATCACCGGCCGCGTACGCGGGGTCGACCACCACGCAGTCGCCCGTTTGGCGGTCGCCGATCAGGTAGGCGAAGTTGCGCATCTGGGTCGCGAACATGTCGCCGGCGGCGAAGTCGCGGCCGGAGAGCAGTTGGCGAAAGTACAGCCGGTCCGTTGACACGTGACCAGACTAGGGCGTGCCCGGCCGGGGGCCACGGCCCCGGCGTGAACTTTGCCGGACACCGCCCGCGAGCAGCGATTGGGCTCACGCCCGCTGGGTATTGTTGGCGCATGAGGAAGAAGGTCGAAATCGAGATCGACGTCGATCTGATCGACGAGGCGATCCGCCGCTTCCATCTGGCCGATGCCCGCGAGGCCGTCAACCTGGCATTGCGCACCCTGCTCACCGAGGCCGACGCCGACGAACCGGCCGAGGAGTACGACGAGTTCAGCGACCTGAGCGCCTGGCGGCCCCGTCCCAGCGGTGGCGCCGCCCCGTAGCGCCCGTGGGTTTGGTCCGGTTGCGGGCCAGGCTGTACCCTCTTTTAGGCCCGCGGCACCGCGTCCGATTCGGGTGAACGGCCCCCTTAGCTCAGTCGGTAGAGCGTTTCCATGGTAAGGAAAAGGTCAACGGTTCGATTCCGTTAGGGGGCTCGGCGGACGCCGAGCAGGCGTGGGCGGCCCTACCCCAAAAGGGGTGGCCAGAGGCGATGTAGCTCAGTCGGTTAGAGCGAACGACTCATAATCGTTAGGTCGCCGGTTCGAGTCCGGCCATCGCTACAACACAACAACGCGCACTTTTTAGAGAGTTGAGAGAGAACCGTCATGGCTTCCAGTACCGACGTCCGGCCGAAGATCACCTTGGCCTGCGAGGTGTGCAAGCACCGCAACTACATCACCAAGAAGAACCGCCGGAACGACCCGGACCGCATGGAACTGAAGAAGTTCTGCCCGAACTGCGGCAAGCACCAGGCCCACCGGGAAACGCGCTAGCGGCGACCCGCGACCCGTTATTCGCCCCTGACTAGGTAGATTTTAGAGCCGTGCCGTTAAGCGAGAGCATCGTCGGGATGCACTACCGCTATCCCGACCATTACGTCGTGGAGCGGGAGAAGATCCGTGAGTACGCCGTCGCCGTGCAGAACGACGACGCCATGTTCCTCGAGGAGAAGGCGGCCGCGGAGCTGGGCTATGCCGGCCTGCTGGCGCCGCTGACGTTCATCTGCGTATTCGGCTACAAGGCGCAGTCGGCGTTCTTCAAGCACGCGAACGTTGCCGTCCACGACGCGCAGATCGTGCAGGTCGACCAGGTGCTGAAGTTCATGGCGCCGATCGTGGCGGGCGACACGCTGTACTGCGACGTCTACGTCGACTCGATGCGGGTTTCGCACGGCACCCAGATCATCGTGACCAAGAACATCATCACCAACGAGGCCGGTGATGTTGTGCAAGAGACCTACACGACCCTGGCGGGCCGTGCGGGCGAGGATGGAGAAGAGGGATTTTCTGATGCCACTGCGTGAGTTCAGCTCGGTGAAGGTGGGCGATCAGCTCCCGGAGCGGACCTACCCGCTGACCCGTCAGGACCTGGTGAATTACGCGGGCGTCTCGGGTGACCTGAACCCGATCCACTGGGACGACGAGATGGCCAAGGTCGTCGGCCTGGACACCGCGATCGCGCACGGCATGCTGACCATGGGCATCGGCGGCGGCTATGTCACCGCGTGGATCGGCGACCCCGGCGCGGTCACCGAGTACAACGTGCGGTTCACCGCGGTGGTGCCGGTGCCGAACGACGGCAAGGGCGCCGAGCTGGTCTTCAACGGCCGGGTGAAGTCGGCTGACCCGGAGACCAAGTCCGTGACCATCGCGTTGACGGCCACCACCGGCGGCAAGAAGATCTTCGGCAGGGCCATCGCGTCCGCGACCCTCGCTTAAGCCCATGGCGCTCAAGACCGACATCCGCGGGATGATCTGGCGGTACCCGGACTACTTCGTCGTGGGCCGCGAACAACTCCGCCAATTCGCGTTGGCCGTCAAGGACCGCCACCCGGCCCACTACGACGAGGACGCGGCCGCCGAACTCGGCCACGACGCGATCCTGGCGCCGCTGACCTTCGCGACGATCTTCGCCAAGCTGGTCCAGCTGGACTTCTTCCGCCACGTCGACATCGGCATGGAAAACCTGGTGATCGTCCAGGTCGACCAGCGGTTCGTGTTCTCCAGGCCGATCAAGGCCGGCGACAAGCTGTGGGCCCGGATGGACATCCACTCGGTCGACGAGCGGTTCGGCGCCGACATCGTCGTCACCAGGAACACCTGCACCGACGATCAGGGCCGGGTGGTCCTGCAGTCCTACACCACGCTGATGAGTCAGTACGCCGAGTCGGAGAACCTCAAATGGGACCCGGAGTCCGGCCAGGTCATGAGAACGGCGTAATTAGTATCTGGCTCGCGCGTCGATGTACACTCGGACCTCGGGGTTTTCCCAGCATTAGCGCGCTTTCCGGGATTCGAGCAACCGGGGGGCGCGCGTGTCATGTAAGCCCCGGTAGGTAAGCGCAGGTTGGCCTGCCAACCGCGAAGGGGCGTAGCTCAACTGGCAGAGCAGCGGTCTCCAAAACCGCAGGTTGCAGGTTCAAGTCCTGTCGCCCCTGCTGAACGCGACGTCTGGCGACGATGCGGGCCGCCCCGGCCCGAGGAGGAGCCGGACAATAGAAAGGCGTGCCATGGTGGACACTGGAATAGTGGCCGTTCACCACGGGACGGCCCGCGGGAGACCGGCAAACTTAAGGAGCATGCGGTGAGCGACGAAGGCGACGCTGCCAACGACGCCACAAGCGACGGCGCCGACAGGGAGGACGACCGCGCGAGCGGCGGCCGGACCGCTGTGGTGACGCGGCCGCAGCGCCCGACCGGCAAACGATCCCGGCAGCGGGTGGCCGACGCGGGCGAGGACGTCGACGTAGAGTCGGCGGACGAGGCCGAGGCCGCCAAGGAGGACAAGGGCGCCAAAGCCAAGAAGGCCAAGAAGGGCAAGAAGCCGAAGAAGCCCGGAGACCGTTCGGCCAACCCGTTCGTCTTCGTCTTCAACTACCTCAAGCAGGTGGTTGCGGAGATGCGGAAGGTCATCTGGCCGAACCGCAAGCAGATGATCACCTACACGTCGGTGGTGCTGGCGTTCCTGGCCTTCATGGTGGCGCTGGTCGGCCTCGCGGATTTCGGCCTCACCAAGCTCGTGCTGCTGGTGTTCGGCTGAGCGATGGATAGAGAGGACTGAAAACCGTGACTACCTTCGACGGTGACACGTCCGCGGGTGAAGCGGTCGACGTAGAAGAGCGCACCGAGGACGCCGAGACCACGGAAACCTCGGCGGCCGAAGCCCCCGAGGAGTCGACCGAAGAGGTCGACCCGGCGGCCGCGCTCAAGGCGGAGCTGCGCAGCAAGCCGGGTGACTGGTACGTGATCCACTCCTACGCGGGATACGAGAACAAGGTCAAAGCCAATCTCGAGACCCGCGTGCAAAACCTGGACGTCGGCGACTACATCTTCCAGGTCGAGGTGCCCACCGAAGAGGTCACCGAGATCAAGAACGGCCAGCGCAAGCAGGTCAACCGCAAGGTGCTGCCGGGCTACATCCTGGTGCGCATGGACCTGACCGACGACTCGTGGGCCGCGGTCCGCAACACCCCGGGCGTCACCGGGTTCGTCGGCGCGACGTCGCGGCCGTCGGCCCTGACGCTTGACGACGTGGTCAAGTTCCTGCTGCCGCGTGGCGCGGCCAAGAAGGCCGCCAAGGGCGCGGCCACCACCGCCGCCGCCGCCGAGGCCGGCGGGCTGGAGCGGCCGGCCGTCGAGGTCGACTACGAGGTCGGCGAGTCGGTGACGGTCATGGACGGGCCGTTCGCGACCTTGCCCGCGACCATCAGCGAGGTCAACGGCGAGCAGCAGAAGCTCAAGGTGCTGGTGTCGATCTTCGGCCGCGAGACGCCGGTGGAATTGACGTTCAGCCAAGTTTCGAAGATTTAGAACGTTAGCTAGGAAGGAACACCAACACCCATGGCCCCGAAGAAGAAAGTCGTTGGGCTGATCAAGCTGCAGATCGTGGCCGGGCAGGCCAACCCCGCCCCGCCGGTCGGACCCGCGCTCGGCCAGCACGGCGTCAACATCATGGAGTTCTGCAAGGCCTACAACGCTGCCACGGAGAACCAGCGCGGCCAGGTCATCCCGGTGGAGATCACGGTCTACGAGGACCGCAGCTTCACCTTCGCGCTCAAGACGCCGCCGGCCGCCAAGCTGCTGCTCAAGGCCGCGGGCGTGGGCAAGGGCTCGGCCGAGCCGCACAAGACCAAGGTCGCCAAGGTCACCTGGGACCAGGTTCGCGAGATCGCCGAGACCAAGAAGACCGACCTCAACGCCAACGACATCGACGCGGCCGCCAAGATCATCGCCGGCACCGCCCGGTCGATGGGGATCACCGTCGAATAGGGACGAACACAGCTAGACGTGGGAGGGCCAGCTTCGGCCCGACTAACCACAACCAACCACGAGATTGGATTGATCGAATGAGCAAGAACAGCAAGGCATACCGCGCCGCCGCCGAGAAGGTGGACCGCAACAACCTGTACAGCCCGCTGGAGGCGGCCAAGCTCGCCAAGGAGACCGCGTCGGCCAAGCAGGACGCGACGGTCGAGGTGGCGATCCGGCTCGGCGTCGACCCGCGCAAGGCGGACCAGATGGTCCGCGGCACGGTCAACCTGCCGCACGGCACCGGTAAGACCGCCCGGGTCGCGGTGTTCGCGGTCGGCGACAAGGCCGAGCAGGCGCAGGCCGCCGGGGCCGACATCGTCGGCAGCGACGACCTGATCGAGAAGATCCAGGGCGGCTTCCTGGACTTCGACGCCGCGATCGCGACGCCCGACCAGATGGCCAAGGTCGGGCGCATCGCCCGTGTCCTGGGCCCGCGCGGCCTGATGCCCAACCCCAAGACGGGTACCGTCACCCCGGACGTCGCGAAGGCGGTGGCCGACATCAAGGGCGGCAAGATCAACTTCCGCATCGACAAGCAGGCCAACCTGCACTTCGTCATCGGCAAGGCGTCCTTCGACGAGAAGGCCCTCGCGGAGAACTACGGCGCCGCCCTCGACGAGGTGCTGCGGCTCAAGCCGTCCGCCTCGAAGGGCCGTTACCTGAAGAAGATCACCGTGTCGACGACCACGGGCCCGGGCATCCCGGTGGACCCGTCGGTCACCCGGAACTTCGCCGAGGCCTGAGTCGCGGGGCGGCTACCCGCCGCACTCAGCGATGCGCCGCCGCAGGAACTCGCGGCTCGGCTCGGAACCGTTGACCGCCAACGCTTCTCGGTACCAGATGACGGCATCGGCTGGCCTGCCGGCGCGCCGCAGCAGGTCGGCGCGCACCGTCGCGACCAGGTTGGAGCGGCTTAACCGGGCGTCGTGCGCCACCTCATCCAGGGCGGCCAGGCCGGCGTCCGGGCCGTCGCGGAATCCGACCGCCAGGGCGCGGTTGGCGCGCACGACCGGCGAATCGGTCAGCCGCACCAACCGGTCGTAGGCCGCGCAGATGGTGGCCCAGTCCGTCTTCTCCCAGGAGGGCGCCGTCGCGTGCACCGCGGCGATCACCGCCTGCGGGAGGTAGGGGCCGGTCGATCCCTCGGCCAGGCGAAGCCGATCCAGGCCCCGGGCGATGCGGCCGCGGTCCCACCGGCGGCGGTCCTGCTCCTCGAGCGGCACCAGCATCCCGGTGTCGCCCACCCGCGTGGCTCGCCGCGAATCGTGCAGCAGCATCAGGGCGGCCAGCGCGTGGGCCTCGGGTTCCTGCGGCATCAGCGCGCACAACTCGCCAGCCAGCCGGATCCCCTCGTCGCACAGTTCGTCGCGGATCGCCGACGGGCCGGCCGTCGACCAATACCCCTCGGTGAACACCGAATACACGCAACCCAGCACGTGCGGGGTGCGCTCACCCAGCAGCTCGGCCGGCGGCACCCGCAGCGGGATGTTCGCGTGCCGAATCTTGCTCTTGGCGCGCGTGATCCGCTGGCCGATCGCCGCGTCGGTCTGCAACAGCGCGCGGGCGATCTCGGTGACGGTCAACCCCGACACCAGCCGCAGGGTTAGCGCCAGCTGCGACTGGCGGTCCAGGGCGGGGTGCGCGCAGGTGAACATCATCCGCAGTTCGTCGTCGCGCACCGGAGACGGGTCGGTGTGATCGGTGCGCGCCCGGATTTCGTCGATCACGGCCGCCAATTCCTTTCCGGGGCGGATGGTTTCGCGACGCAGGCGATCGCGCGCCCGGTTGCGGGCGACGGTCACCAGCCAGCCGCCGGGATTGTCCGGCGGACCGTCGCGGCCCCAGCTGCGAAGCGCCTCGGCGCAGGCTTCCTGGACGGCGTCCTCCGCGACGGTGAGGTCGCCGGACCACCGCGCGAGCGCGGCGACGGCGGGCCCCCATTCCCGACGAAAGACGCCGTCCAGGTCGGACACCGGCGTCGCTCAGAGCCCCGAGAGCCCAGCCAGCTGCCGCACCTGCACCGTCGAGGCGGGGATCATCGACGCCAGCTTGACGGCCTCTTCGCGGTCCGCGGCACTCAACAGGTAGATCCCGGTGGCGATTTCGGCGCCCTCCACGTAGGGACCGTCGGTGATCAAAACCTCGCCGTCGCGCACCCGCACGGTCGTCGCCGTGGACCGATCGTGCAACGCGGCGCCGCCGATGATGTGATCACCCGCGGCCGCGTGGAGATCGGCGTGCTTCGCCGCCACCGCCTCCCACTCCGGTGTGCCCGGGGTGTGCGCGGATTCGGCCGGCTCCAGAAGCAGCGCGAGCCAGTCGTTGCCGGTGAGCTCGCGGGACAGCTCGACCGAGTGCACCGTGGGCCACACCTCGACCGCGCCGAACGTGGCGAGCGGGACGTCGCGCGCCAACGCCAGCGCCTCGTCGAGGTTTTCGGCCTCGAACAGGTAGAAGCCGCAGGCCACCTCGGCCGATTCGGCGAAGGGTCCGTCGGTGACCACCGGCGCGTCCGGGCCCCCGGTGATGACCGCCGCGGCGGCGGCGGGCGCCAGGGCGTCCCCGGATTTGATCGCCGCGCCGGCCTTGGCGTGGAACTTCCCCCAGGCGGCCATCGCGTCCGGGCCTTCGGGCGCGCGATCTTGTTCCCTGCTGATCAACAAGGCGAAGTACTGCATGTCTCGTCACCTCCAGATAGCGAGCGAAGCCCCGTGCTCCACTCTCTACCTATCCGACGAACGACGCAGCCCTAATCCGACAGGGGCGGCGAAAATCAGCTGACGGCTCCCGGCTTCAGGTACGTCACCAGGCTGACGTCGAGCGCCTCGTCGGTGAAGTAGTGCTCGCACCCGCGCAGGTACTTGATGTAGCGGTTGTAGACCTCTTCGGAGGTCACCTCGATGGCCTTGTCCTTGTTCGCCTCGAGGTTGTCACCCCAGATGTGCAGCGTCTTGATGTAGTGCGGACGCAGCGAAAGCGGTTCGGGCACAACGAAGCCCGCCTTCTCGCCGTGGTCGACCATCATTTGGGTGGACGGCAGCCGGCCACCCGGGAAGATCTCGGTGATGATGAACTTGATGAACCGCGCCGTCTCGAAGGTCAGCTTCTTGCCGCGGGCGGCCAGTTCGTACGGGTGGAAGCTGACACTGCTCTGCACGGTCATCCGGCCGTCCTCGGGCATGATGTCGAACGTCCGCTTGAAGAAGTCGTCGTAGTTCTCGTGCCCGAAGTGCTCGAAGGCCTCGATCGACACGATGCGGTCGACGGGCTCGTTGAAGTCCTCCCAGTTCTGCAGCCGGACCTGGCGCGAACGGTCGCTGTCGATCGACGCCAACACCTGCTCGCAGCGGGCGTGCTGGTTCTTGGACAGCGTCAGACCGATGACGTTGACGTCGAACCGCTCGACGGCGCGCTTCATGGTGGTGCCCCAGCCGCAGCCGATGTCCAGCAGGGTCATGCCCGGCTTGAGGTCCAGCTGGTCCAGGTTCAGGTCGATCTTGGCGTATTGCGCCTCTTCCAGCGTCATGTCGTCGCGCGCGAAGTAGGCGCAGCTGTAGGTCCGCGTCGGGTCCTGGAACAGGGCGAAGAAGTCGTCGGAGACGTCGTAGTGCGCCTGGATGTCCTCGGGAGCCGTCCGAATCTTCGTCGGGCTAGCCGGTTGATCAGCCATTAGTCTTGTTCTCCTGGATGAAGTTCACTGCGTATTTCCCGCGCACTTGCCTCGGGTGTGACGTGCAACGATACCCAACCTTACTTTTGCAGCGTGAATTGGTTGCAGTCGATGTAGCCCGTACGGAAAGCCCTGGCACAGCCCGTCAGGTACCGCATGTAGCGCTCGTACACCTCCTCGGACTGGATCTCGACGGCCTCCTCCCTGCGCGCTCGCAGGGCCTCAGCCCACAGATCGAGGGTCCTGGCGAAGTCGGCCCGTAGCGACTGCACGCGGGTGACCCCGAAGCCGACCTTCGCCGCGTGCTGCTCGATGGTTTCGATCATCGGCAGGCGGCCGCCCGGGAAGATGTCGGTCACGATGAACCTGATGAACTTGGCGACCTCGATCGTCAGCGGCAGGCCGCGCTCGATGACCTGCTTTCCGTGCAACCCGGTGATCGAGTGCAGCAGCATCACGCCGTCGCCGGGCAGCGAGGTGTAGGCGAACTTGAAGAAGTCGTCGTAGCGGTGAAAGCCGAAGTGCTCCAACGCCTCGATGGTGACGATGCGGTCCACCGGTTCGCTGAACTCGGACCAGTCGCACAGCAGTACCCGCCGCGACCGGTGGGTGTCGATCCCGTCGAGCATCTGCTGGCAGAATGCGTGCTGGTTCCTGGACAGGGTCAACCCGACGACGTTGACGTCGTAGCGCTCCACGGCGCGTTTGAGCGCCGAACCCCAGCCGCAGCCGACGTCGAGCAGGGTCATCCCCGGCTGGAGCCCGAGCTTGTCCAGGGTCAGGTCGAGCTTGGCCAGCTGCGCTTCCTGAAGGGTCATGTCCGCGCGGGGGAAGTACGCGCAGCTATATGTCCGGGTCGGATCCTGGAAGAGCGCGAAGAATTCGTTCGAGAGGTCGTAGTGCGCCCGCACGTCGTCCGAGTTGGATCGCGCACGCGCAGCGCCGGCCGGGTTGTCAGACATCTGTCCTCCCCAGGGGACGGGCACCGATGGGGTGGCCGCCCACTCGGGGACGGTACTCGCCGGGGACCCGAAACGGCGCAGCGGCGCGCGCGTGCGCCGGAGTTTTTGCGCGCCGGCCGCTACTTGGTGAGCGTGTATTGGGCGACGTTCGAGATGCCCTTGCGGAACAGGTCCGCGCAGCCGGTCAGGTAGCGCATGAAGCGGTCGTAGACCTCGACGGACTGGATGGCGATGGCCTGTTCGCGGTTGGCCTCCAGATTGGCGGCCCAGGTGTCCAGCGTCCGGGCGTAATGCGGCTGCAGGTATTGGACCTGCTCGATCGAGAAGCCGCTGGCTTGCGCGAGGTCGACGATATCGGTCTCGCCGCACATCTGGCCGCCGGGGAAGATTTCCTTTCCCAGGAAATGGAAGAAACGCAGATCCGACATCGTGATTTGAATGCCGCGATCCTTCCACGACGACTGCGGATAGGTGAAGATGCTGTGCATCATCATCCGGCTGTTATCGGGCAGCGTCTTGTACGCCCAATCCCAGAAGGCGGGCCAGCGTTCCTTTTTGAAGGCGTCGAAGGCCTCGAAGCTCATGATCCGGTCGACCTGCTCGTCGAATTCTTCCCAGCCCTGCAGCCGGGCCTCGGCCCGCCGCGTCGTTCCGATCGCGGCCAGCCTCTCCTTGGTGCGGGCGTAATGGTTGCGGCTGAGCGTGATGCCGATGACGTTGACGTCGTACTTCTCGACCGCGCGGACCACGGCCCCGCCCCAGCCACAACCGACGTCGAGCACCGTCATTCCCGGCTCGAGCTTCAGCTTGTCCAGCCCCAGGTCGAGCTTGGCCAGCTGCGCCTCTTCCAGCGTCATGTCGTCGTTTTTGTAGTACGCGCAGGTGTACACCATGTTGGGGTCGAGAAACAGCGCGAAGAAGTCGTCTGAAATGTCGTAGGTTGCCTGCGACTCTTCGTAATACGGCTTCAGCTTGGCCATTGGTGGACCCACCTCCTTTGACAACCGTACAACCCGGCGACTCGGACTGAGATCGTAGGGGAAGCGTTTCGTTCGAGTGATTTTGGCTCAGCTCGCCTTGGCGAAGTTGCTCGTCAGCACGCCGATCACCTGATCCCACAACTGCTGTGGCAGATCATGTCCCATCCCGTCGAATAACACCAATCGAGCGCCGTCGATGGCCCTGGCCACCGCGCGGCCCCCGAAGGGGCGCATCAGCTTGTCGGCCCGGCCGTGGATCACCACGGTCGGTGCGGCGGTGCGCCGGTTGTAGTGCTTCAGGCTGCCGCTGCCCAGCACGGCGTCGAAGTGCCGGGCGACACCCCACGGGTAGTAGCTGCGTTCGTAGCTCTCGATGGCCTCGGCCCGCAGCTGCTCCTCGGGCGCCAGGTAGCGCTGGCTGCCGATGATCTTGCTGACCCGGATCGCGTTGTCGACGATCACGTCGCGTGGCGAGTCCGGCGCCGGGCCCTTGATCAGCGCGAGCAACTGGCGGGGGCCGGGCGGCGGCAGGCAGGCCGAATTGTTGCTGGAGAAGATGACGCCCAGGGTCTTGGTCCGCTCGCGGAATCGTGCGGCGAAGATCTGGGCGATCATGCCGCCCATCGACGCACCCACGATGTGTGCGTGCTCGATCCCCAGGTGATCCAGGACGGCCGCGGCGTCGTCGGCCATGTCCTCGAGCTTGTACGGCGCGTCGCTCGGCAGCCCCAGCCAGGAGCGGGCCAACCGCGTCACCAGCGGCTGGCCCGAACCGCGGTGCCGGGTCTTACTCGACAGGCCGACGTCGCGGTTGTCGTACCGGATCACGCGCAGCCCGTGG
The DNA here is from genome assembly GCF_001666785.1 of Mycobacterium sp. E3305. Classification (NCBI taxonomy): domain Bacteria; kingdom Bacillati; phylum Actinomycetota; class Actinomycetes; order Mycobacteriales; family Mycobacteriaceae; genus Mycobacterium; species Mycobacterium sp. E3305. The sequence goes on from NZ_LZJA01000206.1 coordinate 23,607, forward strand.
TCGACCAGCCGCTCGCAGAAGGCGGTTCGCCACAGCACCAGCTGGGCGCCCAGCCCCATGATCAGCAGCACGGGCGGGTGGTCGATGTCGCCCATGTCCTCGTAGTACAGCTTCACCTCGCCGTCCGAGGTGGCGTGCCCGGTGCGGACCTCCATCAGACCTCTTCTGACTGGTGCTCGCGGCTCACCTCGACCATGAAGTTCGCGAAGTAGCCGGTCAGCTGCGGGTCGGACATCATCTGCCACTTCGGCGCCAGCAGCTTCATGTATCGCTCGACGTAGAGGAACTGCTTGCCGATCAGCACCAGCTCGCGGGGCAGCTTCACGTCGTAGGCGTCGGCCAGGGCCGACAGCTGCCGCCCGATGTCGGCGTAGGACATGTCGCCCAGCGTCTGCATGGTCAGCGGGGTGGCGAAGCGCTCCAGGTCCTTGGCGGCCTGGGCCTCGGGCTTCATGGTGCCGACGGCGCCCATCAGCACCACGATCTTGCCCGCCGCGGCGTGGTCCTTCTTCACCAGCAGCGCGTAGACCAGCTCGCGCAGCAGCCAGCGGGTGCGGGGATCGATGCGGCCCATGATCCCGAAGTCGAAGAACACGATGCGGCCCTCGTCGTCGACGTAGAGGTTGCCCGCGTGCAGGTCCCCGTGGAACAGGCCGTGCCGCAGCCCGCCCTCGAAGAGCGAGAACAGCAGCGCCTTGACCAGCTCGGTCCCGTCGAACCCGGCCTTGCGGATGGCGGCGACGTCGTCGATGCGGATGCCGTGCACCCGCTCCATCGTCAGCACCCGCTCGGAGGTGAAGTCCCAGTGCACCTGCGGGACCCGGATGTTGCGGCCCAGCGGCGAGGCGTGCAGGTGCGAGACCCATGCGTCCATCGACTGCGCCTCGAGGCGGAAGTTCAGCTCCTCGGCCAGGTTGTCGGAGAAGTCGGCGACCACGTCCTGCGCGGAGAGCCGGCGGCCCAGCTTGGCCAGCTCGACGGCCTGGGCGAAGCGCTTGAGGATCTGCAGGTCGGCCGCGACGCGGCGGCGGATGCCCGGGCGCTGGATCTTGACGACGACCTCTTCCCCCGTGTGCAGCGTCGCGTAATGCACCTGGGCGATGGACGCCGACGCGAACGGCTCCTCCTCCCACTTGGCGAACAGCTCGGCGGGGTCGCCGCCGAGTTCCTCGACGAGCAGCTTGTGCACCTCCTCGGTGTCGGCGGGCGGCACCCGGTCGAGCAGGCCGCGGAACTCGCGGGACAGCGATTCGCCGAACGCCCCGGGGCTGGACGCGATGATCTGCCCGAATTTCACATACGTCGGGCCGAGGTCGGCGAAGGTCTGCGGGAGCTGCTTGATCACCTTCTGCTGCCACGGACCCTTGCCCGGCAGCTTGGTGATGACGCGCGCGGCGGTGCGGGTGACCTGCCAACCGGTGACGGCCACCCGGGCCGCTTCGATCGGCAGCGGCACCCGGTCAAGCCTGGCCACGTCTCGATGTTTGGTAGAGCTCATTCCAGCAGTCTGCCAAATCGGCGGTGTCGAGGCCCAATTCGCTGTGACGGCGCTCACCGGAAACTGCGGAGCGCCGAGCGTGCATTCATGGCGAAAAACCGGCCCGAATTTCGCCCTGAGTGCACGTTCGGTGCGGGCCCGCGATCAGGGTTTCGCCCAGGGTTGCACCCAGCCCTCGATCGCCCAGCCCTCCAGCGCCGCGATCAACTCGTACATGGTGGCGCCGTCGATGGATTCGCGGACGATGTCGGCGTGCCCGGCGTGCCGGGCCAGCTCGTTGATGACGTGCAGGATCACCCAGCGCACCGACCAGGCCTCCTGGTTCTTCGGGAACCAGGGGATGTCCTTCGGCACCGGCACCGCGGCGTCGAGGTCCGCGGTCTCCACCAACCGCAGCGATTCCGCGTTCTGTTCTTCGAAGGCCCGCAGCAACCCGTCCAGCGTCTCGTCCGGCCGCATCACGTGCTGGTCGGCGAACTCCTGCGCGATCTGCTCGAACGGTCGCGGGTCTTTCGGCGGCGCGCCCGGCGCGGCGGCGACGCGTCCCATCCAGCTGCGCTGCATCGCGGTGACGTGCTTGATAAGCCCGCCGATCGACAGCGCGCTGACCGAGGGGGTGGACCGGGCCTGTTCATCGGTGAGGCCGTAGCTGACCGAGAAGTAGGCGCTCTGGTGGAACGCCAGGTACTCGCGCAGGGCGCTGCGTTCGTCGGAGACCGGCGGGGCGAGGGCGGGCATTAGCCGATCGTAGATGGCCGGCAGGCCGTAAAGTGCGGGGATGCAGCTGGTTTCGGCCCACTCGACCGAGCTGTTCGTCGGGCCGCCGGACGCTCCGGTGCAGCTGGCGCGGGTGACCGTCTCCGCGGTGACCGAGCCGACGCCGATCCGCATCGACGGGGACGGCGTGAGCGGGGAGGCGGTGGCCGTTGCCGGCGACGAGGTCGTCGAGGTCCCGGTCCGGGTGGACCGCCCGGTCGTCGGGCAGCGGCGGGCGACGCGGGCACTGGCCGCCGGCGCCCGGCAGCCGTTCGAGTTCGTCGTGGCCGAGCCCGGCTGGACGATGTTCATGGTCAGTCACTTCCACTACGACCCGGTGTGGTGGAACACCCAGGGCGCGTACACCAGCGAGTGGGTCTCCGACCCGCCGGGCCGGCAGACCAACAGCTTCGAGCTGGTCCACGCGCACCTGGAGATGGCCCGCCGCGAGCCGGAGTACAAGTTCGTGCTGGCCGAGGTCGACTACCTCAAGCCGTATTGGGACACCCACCCCGAGGACCGCGCCGACCTGCGCCGCTTCCTGGCGCAGGGCCGCGTGGAGGTGATGGGCGGCACCTACAACGAACCCAACACGAACCTCACCGGCCCGGAGACCACCATCCGAAACCTGGTGCACGGCATGGGGTTTCAGCGTCACGTCCTGGGCGCGGACCCGGCCACGGCCTGGCAGCTCGACGTGTTCGGCCACGACCCGCAATTCCCCGGGATGGCCGCCGACGCGGGCCTGACGTCGAGCTCGTGGGCCCGGGGTCCGCACCACCAGTGGGGCCCGGGCGGTGACGTCGACCGCATGCAGTTCTGCAGCGAGTTCGAGTGGATCGCGCCGTCGGGCCGCGGACTGCTGACCCACTACATGCCCGCGCACTACGGGGCGGGCTGGGGGATGGACGAGTCGGCATCGCTGGCCGAAGCCGAGGACGCCACCTACGCGCTGTTCCGTCGGCTCAAGCGGGTCGCGCTGACGCGCAACGTGCTGCTGCCGGTCGGTACCGACTACACGCCGCCGAACAAGTGGGTCACCGCCATCCACCGCGACTGGGCGGCTCGCTACGCCTGGCCGCGCTTCGTGTGCGCGCTGCCGCGGGAGTTCTTCGCGGCCGTGCGCGCCGAGTTGGCCGAGCGCGGGCACGTCCCGTCGCCGCAGACCCGCGACATGAACCCGATCTACACCGGCAAGGACGTGTCCTACATCGACACCAAGCAAGCCAACCGGGCCGCGGAGAACGCCGTCCTGGAAGCCGAGCGGTTCGCCGTGTTCGCCGGGCTGACGGCCGGCGCCGAGTACCCGCAGGCCGCCCTGGCTAAGGCGTGGGTGCAGCTGGCGTACGGGGCGCATCACGACGCCATCACCGGGTCGGAGTCCGACCAGGTGTACCTCGACCTGCTGACCGGCTGGCGCGACGCGTGGGAGTTGGGCCGCGCGACCCGCGACGCCGCGCTGGCGCTGTTGTCCCGCGCGCTCGGCGGCGACGTCGTGGTGTGGAACCCGTTGTCGCGGCAGCGCACCGACATCGTCACCGCGCGGCTGGACACGCCACTCGGGGCCGGGGTGCGGGTGCTCGACACCGACGGCAGCGAGCTGCCCGCCCACGTCGGCGACGAGGGCCGGACGGTCAGCTGGCTGGCGCGCGACGTGCCGTCGCTGGGCTGGCGGGCCTACCGGCTCGTTCCCGGCGACGGCCCGGCCGGCTGGGAGGAGGTGCCCGGCGCGGCGATCGCCGGCGAGCGCTACCGCGTCGAGGTCGACCCGGCGCGTGGCGGGGGAGTGGTTTCCCTCAGCGACGGCGGCCGGGAGCTGATCGCCGACGGCCGGGTGGGCAACGAGCTGGCCGTCTACGAGGAATACCCGTCGCACCCGACGCAGGGCGAGGGCCCGTGGCACCTACTGCCGAAGGGGCCGGTGGTGTGTTCGTCGGAGTCGCCGGCCCGGGCGCGGGCCTTCCGCGGCCCGTTGGGGCAGCGGCTGGTCGTCACCGGCCGGATCGGCGCGCTGCTGCGCTACACGCAGACCATCACCCTGTGGCACGGCGTCGAGCGGGTGGACTGCCGCACCACCATCGACGAGTTCACCGGGGCCGACCGGCTGGTGCGGCTGCGCTGGCCCTGCCCGGTGCCCGGCGCCATGCCGGTCAGCGAGGTGGGCGACGCCGTCGTGGGGCGGGGCTTCGCCCTGTTGCATGACGGCGCCCGCTCGGTGGACACCGCGCAGCACCTCTGGACGCTGGACAACCCGGCCTACGGCTGGTTCGGCCTGTCGTCGGCGGCGCGCGTTCGGGTGGGCCCGCCGCACGGCCAGGCCGTGCGGGCGATCTCGGTGGCCGAGGTGGTGACGCCGGACGAGGCGGTGTCGGGACCGCTGGCGCGCGAGCTGATGGTCGCCCTGGTGCGCGCCGGGGTGACGGCCACCTGCAGCGGCGCGGACAAGTCCCGCTACGGCGACCTCGACGTCGATTCGAACCTGCCCGACGTGCGGATCGCGCTGGGCGGGCCGGCCCGCAACGCCTTCACCAAGACGGCGCTGGCGCAGGCCGATCCAGTGTACGCCGAGGAGCTCGACCGCCAGTTGGCGACGGCGGGCCGGGCCGCGGTCTGGGTGCCGGCCGCGGCGCCGTTGGCGAAGGTGTGGGTGCCCGGCGCCGACCTGCGCGCGCCGGCGGCGCTGCCGGTGCTGGTGATCGCCGGCCGCGACGAGCCGGGCCTGGCGGCCGCGATCGCGGCGGCGGCCGACGACCTCCGCGACGCCGAAATCGTCGTCATCCAGCGGGCACCGGCGGGCACCGACGAGTTCGACGACCGCACCGTCGCCCTGCTCAACCGCGGCGTCCCCAGCTTCGCCGTCGACTCCGAGGGCACGCTGCACACCGCGTTGATGCGCTCCTGCACCGGCTGGCCGTCGGGCACCTGGATCGACGAGCCACGCCGCACCGCCCCGGACGGCTCGAACTTCCAACTCCAGCACTGGACGCACGCCTTCGATTACGCGCTGGTCTGCGGCGACGGTGACTGGCGGCGTGCCGAAATCCCGAGCCGCAGCGCGCAGTTCGGCCACCCGCTGCTCGCCGTACCCGCGGGCGGGGCGGGCGGCGCGGCGCCCGCGGCCGGGTCACTGCTGCGCGTCGAACCCGCCGACCGGGTGCAGCTGGCCGCCCTGAAGGCGGCCGGCAACCCGCTCACGGCGGGCAGCGCTCGGCCGGTCGATCCGCGCGCGGTGGCGCTGCGCCTGGTGGAGACGACGGGCGAGCGGGCCGACGTGGTGATCGGCTCCGACGTCGGCGAACTCGCCGACATCCGCCCGGCCGACCTGCTCGAAACCGCGCGCGACGGCCGCCCGCTCGACCTGCACGGCTACCAGGTCGCCACCGTGCTGGCCCGTTTCGATACCCCGCGCGCGCCGGCGGCGTCGGTCGCGCTGGCCCCGCACGCGGAAACCGCCCAGCCGTTGTACGCGCGCTATTGGCTGCACAACCGGGGCCCCGCGCCGCTGGGTGGGCTGCCGGCCGTCGCGCATCTGCATCCCGTGCGGGCGCCCGCCGAGCCGGGCGGCGAGGTCGTGCTGCGGCTCACCGCGGTCAGCGACTGCAGCGATGCCACGCTGACCGGCACGGTCACCGTGGTCTGCCCGGAGGGCTGGTCGGCCAAGCCCGACGAACTCCCCCTCACGCTGCGCAGCGGCGACTTCCGGGAGGCCGACGTGGCGGTGTCGGTGCCCGCCCACGCCCGCCCGGGGCGCTACCCGGTCAGGGCCCAGCTCCGCATCGCCGGCGACGAGGCCCCGGCCGCGTGGCGACAGACGGTCGAGGACGTGTGCCTCGTCGAGGTCGGCGCGACCGACGAGGGGGAGCTGATCTACCTCGCCGAGGGGCCCGCCGACGTCGAGTTGGCAGCCGGGGACACGGCGACGCTGACCGTCACGGTCGGCAGCCGCGCCGGGGCGGACCTCGCGCTCGAGGCTCATCTGATCAGCCCGTGGGGAACCTGGGAGTGGCTGGGCCCCGCCGCGGCGGGCGCGGTCCTGCCCGCCCGCGGCAGCGCCCGCCTCCGTTTTTCGGTGACCCCGCCGCCCTGGCTGGAGCCGGGCCGGTGGTGGGCCCTGGTTCGGGTCGGCTGCGCCGGCCGGCTGGTCTACACCCCGGCGATCAGGGTGGCCGTGACATGAGCGAGGTCGCGACGGTCGCCGGTGTTGCGGTCCCGGTCGACGAGGTCGACGCCGCCGAAACGCGGCTGCGCGCCCGGCGGGGCGCGGCCGCACTGCCGGCCGTCGGCACCGCCGAGGGGCGTCAACTGCGGCGCTGGCTGACCCAGCTGATCGTGACCGAGCGGGTCGTCGCCGCCGAGTTCGAGGCCCGCGGCCTGTGCGGGCGGGGCGCCCCGAGCGAGGAGGAGCTGCTGCCCGACGCGACGGCCCGGATGGAGATCGGCAGCGTCGCGGCCGCCGTGCTGGCCGACCCCCGCGCGCGGGCGCTGTTCGCCGACGTCACCGCCGCCGTGCGGGTCCCCGACGAGGAGGTGGCCTCCTACCACGCCCGCAACCCGCTGCGGTTCGCCGCGCCCGGCCGCGATTCGCACGGCTGGCGGTCGCCGCCGGCCACGCCGCCGCTGGACGACGTGCGGTCGGCGATCGCCGGCCATCTGCTCGGCGCCGCGCGCCGCCGCGCCTTCCGGGTGTGGCTGGACGCGCGGCGGGTCGCGCTGGTGCGGCTCGCTCCCGGCTACGAGCATCCCGGCGACCCCCGCCAACCCGACAACACCCACCGGCACTGATCGCGATGCTCACCCTCTGCCTGGACATCGGCGGCACCAAGATCGCCGCCGGCCTCGCCGACCGCCACGGCGCGCTGGTGCACACCGTCGTCCGGCCCACGCCGGGCGGCGGCGCGGCCGAGGAGGTGTGGGCCGCTCTCGATGCGACGATCGCCGACGCGCTGCGCGCGGCCGGCGGTGCGGTCGCCGCGGTGGGCATCGGGTCGGCCGGCCCCATCGACCTGCGCGCCGGAACCGTCAGCCCCGTCAACATCAAAGGCTGGCAACGCTTCCCGCTGCGCGACCGCGTCGCGGCCGCGGTGCCGGGCGTGCCCGTGCGGCTCGGCGGCGACGGCCTGTGCATGGCGCTGGGCGAGCACTGGCGTGGCGCGGGCCGCGGCGCGGACTTCCTGCTGGGCATGGTGGTGTCCACCGGGGTGGGCGGCGGGCTGGTGCTCGGCGGCGTCCCGTACACCGGCCGCACCGGCAACGCCGGCCACGTCGGGCACGTGGTGGTGGAGGACGGCGGTCCGCCCTGCGTGTGCGGCGGGCGCGGCTGCGTCGAGGCGATCGCGTCCGGGCCGTCCATGGTGCGCTGGGCGCGGGCCAACGGGTGGTCCGCCCCGCCCTCGGCCGGCGCCCGCGACCTGGCCGCCGCGGCGGCGGCCGGGGATCCGTTGGCGGGCCGGGCATTCCGCCGGGGTGCCACCGCGCTCGCGGCGATGATCGCCTCGGTCGGCGCGGTCTGCGACCTGGATCTCGTCGTCATCGGGGGAGGCGTCGCCAACTCCGGTGGCCTGCTCTTCGACCCCCTGCGGGAGAAGCTGGCCGAGTACGCCCGGCTGGACTTCCTGGCCGGCCTGCGGGTGGCGCCCGCCGAACTCGGCGGCGAGGCGGGCCTGGTCGGCGCGGCCAGGCTGGCCGGCCTGCGCTGACCGCACGCGGCCGCCGTTTTGGCTGACGGGGGCGGGTCAGGCTATCCTGGTGCCCGATCCACCGAAGACCGTCGGTCACCGAGCAATCGGTTGAAGGTCCGGGAGCATCCCGGCGGCCCACGCAGGAGGACGAGGCAGCAGCGCCGGCCCGCGCCGGCGTGCGTTCACGCCCCGGCCGCATCCTGCGCCGGGGCGTTCGTCGTTCCACGGGTGATCACAGACGACACGTCGCATGGCTTTCACTTCAGGAGGTACGCATGGCCAGGGCTGACAAAGCCACCGCCGTTGCCGACATCGCCGAGCAGTTCAGGGAGGCGACCGCGACCCTGATCACCGAGTACCGCGGGTTGACCGTGGCGAACCTGGCCGAGCTGCGCCGGTCGCTCAGCGGCTCGGCCACCTACTCGGTGGCCAAGAACACGCTGATCAAGCGGGCGGCGTCCGAGGCGGGCGTCGAAGGCCTCGACGAGCTGTTCGCCGGGCCGACCGCGATCGCATTCGTCACCGGCGAGCCGGTCGACGCTGCCAAGGCCATCAAGACCTTCGCCAAGGACAACAAGGCGCTGGTCATCAAGGGCGGCTACATGGACGGTCGCGCGCTGACCGTCGCCGAGGTCGAGCGCATCGCCGACCTCGAGTCGCGCGAGGTGCTGCTGGCCAAGCTGGCCGGCGCCATGAAGGGCAACCTCGCCAAGGCGGCCGGCCTGTTCGCCGCCCCGACCTCGCAGATGGCCCGCCTGTTGGCCGCCCTGCAGGAAAAGAAGCCCGCCGAGCCGGAGCCCGCCGCTCCGGTCGCGGAAGCCCCGGCGGCGCCCGCAGAAGAAACCCCCGAGGCACCGGCCGAAACGGCCGAGGCACCGGCCGAAGCCGAATAAAAACCAACCCGCAAACCTGGGAACACAAGGAAGGACCCACACCATGGCGAAAATGTCCACCGACGACCTGCTCGACGCCTTCAAGGAAATGACCCTGTTGGAGCTCTCCGACTTCGTCAAGAAGTTCGAGGAGACCTTCGAGGTCACCGCGGCCGCCCCGGTCGCCGTCGCCGCGGCCGGCCCGGCCGCCGGTGGCGCCCCCGCCGAGGCCGCCGAGGAGCAGTCGGAGTTCGACGTCATCCTCGAGGCCGCCGGCGACAAGAAGATCGGCGTCATCAAGGTCGTTCGCGAGATCGTCTCCGGCCTGGGCCTCAAGGAGGCCAAGGACCTGGTCGACGGCGCACCCAAGCCGCTGCTGGAGAAGGTCGCCAAGGAGGCCGCCGACGAGGCCAAGACCAAGCTCGAGGCCGCCGGCGCCACCGTCACCGTCAAGTAGCTCCACGCCGAAACCCCCGGGACCGCCCTGCGGCTCCCGGGGGTTTCGTGGTCCTCAGCGCGTGGACTGCACCGACAGGGCGATCCGCTCGGCGGAATCACCCAGTGCTACAAGCAAATTGGTGAACATCGAGATGAGCACCGGCGCGACGGCCGCGCCGTCGTCGCCGTAGAAGCCGGCCAGCTCCAGCATCACGAAGCCGTGCACCTGGGACCAGAACTGGGCCGCGGTGGCGACGATCGTCGGGTCGTCGTCCGGGGCGCAGGCGGTGATGCGGCCGGCGAGTATCGATCGGCGGACCGCCCGGACGACGTGCACGAAGCCGGGCACGTCCTGCTCGATCTCGTCGACCGTCAGCGTCAACACGTTGCCCGCGGGGGCGTTGATGCCGTGCGCGCTGGTGCTGCCGAACATCAGCCGATACATGTGCGGGTGCCTGATGGCGTAGCGCCGGTAGGCCGCACCGATGACGAACAGGTCGGCGACCGGATCGTCGGTCGCGGGCACCGCCAGCGCGGCGTCGAACTGGCGCAAGCCCTCTTCGGCCACCTCGGCGATCAGGCCGCGCATCCCGCCGAAGTGGGTGTACACCGCCATCGTCGACCTTCCGGCCTCGCCGGCGACCTTGCGGGTCTGCAGCGCGTCCGGGCCGTGCTCGTGCAGCAGGCCGACCGCGGCGCGCAGCATCTCGTCGCGGACGCCGCGCTGCCCTTGAGTCAATTCCGAAGTCATCGTTGCCATCCTCCCATCCGCGGCGTAGCGTCGAAATAACAGCGTCATATCAATGTTATAGGAGCTCAGCGATGACTGTCGCGCACACCGCCGAAACCCGGAACCAGTACCTCGAGGGCCTGCTGGCGCCGGTGGGCGCCGAGGTGACCGCGACCGACCTGCCGGTCACCGGACGCATCCCCGAACACCTCGACGGCCGCTACCTGCGCAACGGTCCCAACCCCGCCGAGGAGGTCGACCCGGCCACCTACCACTGGTTCAGCGGCGACGGGATGGTGCACGGCGTCGCGCTGAGCGGGGGCAGTGCCCGCTGGTACCGCAACCGCTGGGTGCGCAGCCTGTCGGTGTGCGCGGCCCTGGGCGAGGCGACGCCGGGCCGGCTCGACCCGCGGGCGGGCATGCTCTCGCTCGGCGCCAACACCAATGTCTTGACCCACGCCGGGCGCACCCTGGCGCTGGTCGAGGGCGGGGTGGCCAACTACGAGCTGACCGACGAGCTGGACACGGTCGGCACCTGCGACTTCGACGGCACGCTGGCGGGCGGCTACACCGCCCATCCGCACCGCGACCCGCGCACCGGCGAATTGCACGCCGTCTCTTACTCGTTCGCCCGCGGACGCACCGTGCAGTATTCGGTGATCGACACCCGGGGCCGCGCCCGCCGCACGGTCGACATCGAGGTGTCCGGGTCGCCAATGATGCACGACTTCTCACTGACCGAGAAGTACGTCGTCATCTACGACCTGCCGGTGACCTTCGACCCGGTGCAGGCGCTGCCGCAGACCATGCCCCGCTGGCTCGGCCTGCCGGCCCGGCTGGCGATGCAGTCGCTGATCGGGCGCGTGCGAGTGCCGAGCCCGATCAACGCCCTGATGAACCGGA
>NZ_LZJA01000207.1:0-17435 GCF_001666785.1 Mycobacterium sp. E3305
TCCGGTTGAAGATCCCACCCAAGATCAGCATCCAGCACTTTTCCAGGTCGGTGAGGAACCGTTCCGGGTCGTCCAGATTGCTGGTCTTGCGCAGCCCCATATGCAGCGACACCATCAGCCGTCCGACTGCGTCGGGATCACAGCGTTCGTCGATGTCACCCTCGGTGACGGCCTGCTGGACGACCCCCGACAGGGCTTCCACCCAGCCGCTCACCAACGTGTCCTGCAGCCCCCCCGACTGTCCGACCGACTCGATCAGATTCAGGCCGGCCCTGACCAGATCGGTCTTGATGTCTTGAACGGCGATCAGATACGAGAAGTCGATCAGGGTTTCCAGGCCCGAAAGTCCGCGGGTCAACAGGTCTCCGACCGCGACGGTCGCCGCGGCGATCTGCTTGTCGATGAGCTCCACCGCCAAGGCGTGTTTGGACTTGAAGTGGAAGTACATCGCGCCCTTGGTCAGCTGGGCCTCGGCCAGGATGTCATCCAGACCGACGTCGTGGTACGGCCTGCGCGCGAACTGATGGGAGGCGGCGCGCAGAATCTGCCGCCGCGTCGCGTCGGCGCGTCCGTCGGTCGAGTGGGTAGTCATGGGAATCTGCCAGCTCAGCTCTCGTCGGCCCGCCGGGTGTGACCCTGGCGCAGCGGCGTGAACCCGGCGGGGAAGCCGGGCTCCGCGACGTTGGCGTGTATGACGCGACCGATCTCGTCGGGGGTTGCGACCCGGACCTGGTCGATCGCCGTCAGGTTGATGAGCAGGGCATACACCTCGGTTCTTGGGCGGTCTTGAACTACACCGACCGGCCACCCCCGGGCAGTACATGGGCCACGTCTGAGATTAGCAGCTGCAGGCGTCTGCCTTGACGCTTGCGTAAATACCTGTAGTCCACATCACACCCTCTTTACAAACTATTAGTATGTTTCGTACGCTATTATCACATTGTCAGTTTGTAGGGCCGGGCGGCCCAAACCCACGGTTCGCCCAGTTGAGCGGCAAGAACGCCCGATCCCGGGCCCTTTGCAGGATGTTAGGAGACGCAGATGCCGGTCGTGACCACCAGGCCACGCGCTCTGGCAGCGTCAGCAGGTAGAAGGCTCGGAAAGGGACAAAGGACCTTCGCGATCGCAGGCCAAATACTCTTCGGCACAGCTTCCACCATAATCAATACTTTGGGTATGTTTAATGCGGTAATCGCGCTCCTCGGGTACGGCCCGGCGGTCGTCCGTCTCCGCACCGCCACCGGGGACCGGGGTCTGACGTGATCGATTTCGGGGCGTTCCCGCCGGAGTTCAATTCCGCGCGGATGTATGCCGGCCCTGGTCCGGTGTCGCTCGTGGCGGCCTCGGTGGCCTGGGATGGCCTTGCCGCCGAATTGCATTCCGCCTCAAGCTGTTACCGCTCGGTGATAGCCGGATTGACGACCGGACGCTGGTTGGGTCCCTCGTCGTTGACCATGGCGTCCGCCTTCGCTCCCTACATGGCGTGGACCGCCGGGGCGGCCGCGCGGGCCGCGGAAACCGCAGGCCAGGCCAGGCTCGCGGTGGAGATCTACGAGGCCGCCTTCGCGATGACCGTTCCGCCGCCGGCAGTCGCCGCCAACCGCGTCCAGCTCGCGACGCTGATCGCCACCAACTTCTTCGGCCAGAACTCGGCGGCGATCGCGGCCACCGAGGCCGAATACGGCGAGATGTGGGCACAGGACGCGGCGGCGATGTACCAATACGCCGCGGGTTCGGCGGCCGCGTGCGACGTGACACCGTTCAGCCCGCCGCCGGACGTCGCCAACCCGGCGGGGGTGGCGACCCAGGGCAGCGCGGTGGCGCAGGCCGAAACGTTGGCGGCCACGCACACTTCCCTGTCGAACGTGATGTCCTCGGTTCCCAACGCCCTGCACGGGCTCTCGTCGCCGATGTCCGCCAGCACCTCCACCCTGACCCAGGTCGGTACCGGCACCGCGAGCACCGCCACCAGCACGGCCAGTTCGTCGCTGATGGACAGCCTCGCGTCGAGCCTGCCCAGCTCGCTGCCCACCTACTTCATGGCGGGAGCGACACCGTTGTACGGGATGTCCTCCATCCTCGGCATGGCTCAGACCGCGCAGGGCTTGGTGAATGGGGCTGCCCAGGCGGCGGGCACCGCTGCGGCGGGGGCCGCGAGCGCGGCGAGCACGGGCGCGGGCGCGCTGGGATCGCTCGGCTCGCTCGGATCGGGTGTGGTCGGGAGCCTCGGCAGCGCGGCCTCGCTCGGTCCGCTGGCGGTTCCGGCGAGCTGGACCAGCGTGATACCGGCGGCACACAGCGCCGCTTCCGCACTGCCGACCATCAGCCTCGCCGGCGCCAACACGCCGCCCAGCATCATGGGCTCGCTACCGCGCCTGGCCGCCGCGTCGGGCAAGAACCTCGGCCCCCGGTACGGCGTCATCCCGACCGTGATGACGCGGCCGCCTTCCGGTGGATACGCGTAGGCCATGACCCTGACGAGAACGACCCGTGACCCGAGGAGCGGTGAATGAAGTACACGCCCACCCAGATCGCCGGCGTGACGATCATTGACCTCGAGCCGCAACGCGACCATCGCGGCTTCTCGTCCCGTTCCTTTTGTGCCGACGAATTCGCCGACCGCGGGCTGAGTTTCGACGTCACCCAGACCAACATCTACTTCAACTACACCCGCGGCACCGTGCGGGGCCTGCACCATCGGGTGCCGCCCTACGCTCAGACCCAGGTGGTTCGCTGCACCCGCGGCGCGATCGCCGCCGTCGCGGTCGACATCCGCCCGGGGTCGCAGACCTACGGCGACCACGTCATGGTCGAGTTGAGCGCGGACAACTACCGGGCGCTCTTCCTGCCGCCGTTCGTCGCCCACGGCTTCCAAACGCTGATCGACAACACCGAAGTCAGCTATCAGGTCAGCGGGGAGCCCGCGCCGTCCGACGCCCAGGGATTCCATTGGAACGACCCGGAATTCGGGATCGTGTGGCCGCTGCCGGTCACCGTCATCTCCGAGCAGGACGCCAGTTGGCCATCGCGAACGCCGAGCTTCGCTTCGATCGAGAGTGCAGCGTCATGTCTAACCCGTTGATGACCCAGGAATTGGTGGACGTCGTGCACGCCGAACCCGGTCCGACCAAGCGGAAACCGGCCGGCATCACGTCATTGCCCAGCCGCCGCACCGGCGCTCTGCCGGCCCCCGCGGCCGCGGCGCCCTCGCCCGCTGGCAGCGCGATCCGGCGCTGGCAGCACCAATATTCGCACCACCTGCGCATCAGCGACACGCTGATCGTCTGCGCGTCGGTGCTACTGGCGCAGTACGTCCGATTCGGCGAAATCGCCAACACCTCGGGTTACTCGGACGTCGCGATGACGATGCTGTCGTTTCTCTTCGCGGCGCTATGGCTGTCGTCGCTGGCGGTATTCCAAACGCGCTCACCGCGAGTCATCGGCGCCGGCATCGACGAGTACCGCCGGATCGGCAGCGCCTCGTTCTGGACGTTCGGAATCATCGCGATGGTCACCTTGCTCGCCAAGGTGGACCTGGCCCGCGGTTACCTTGCGATCGCGCTCCCCGTCGGGACCATGGGCCTGCTGGGGAGCCGCAGCCTGTGGCGCAAGCACATCCGGCAGATGCGCGCGAACGGTCAGTGCCAGACGACGGTGCTGGCGATCGGGGACCGCAAGGCGGTCTCTCACCTGGCCCACGAACTTTCCCGCAACCCGCTGGACGGATACCTCGTGGTAGGAGTTTGCATTCCGGGCTACGGGCCACCGCGCGGCAACACCATCACCCTCGGCGGACGCGCTGTGCCGATCCTCGGTGACGTCACCCACGCGGTGGCCGCCATCAACAGCTGCGGTGCGGACACCGTGGCGGTCACGCAGACGGACCACTTCGGGATGCACGGGATCCGAGAACTGATGTGGCAGCTGGAAACGATGGACGTCGACGTCGTGGTCTCACCGGGCGTGATGGACGTCGCGGAGGCCCGCCTGACCCTGCGCCCGACCGCGGGGATGCCGCTGTTGCACGTCGAGAAGCCGCAATACGAAGGGACGCAACGCTTTCAGAAGCAGGTGTTCGACTTCCTGTTCTCGCTGGCGGCCCTGATCGCGACGGCGCCCGTCCTCGTCGCGGCGGCCGTCGCCGTCAAGCTCACCAGCAAGGGCCCGGTGTTCTACCCATCCGAACGGATCGGCATCGACGGCAAGCCCTTCAGGATGCTGAAGTTCCGGACCATGGTCGACGGCGCCGACACCCAGATCGAGCACCT
Source organism: Mycobacterium sp. E3305 (assembly GCF_001666785.1). Lineage (NCBI taxonomy): Bacteria > Bacillati > Actinomycetota > Actinomycetes > Mycobacteriales > Mycobacteriaceae > Mycobacterium > Mycobacterium sp. E3305. Next base: position 4,269 of record NZ_LZJA01000207.1, read on the forward strand.
GTTGGCGCTGAACGAGAGCGCCGGCGGCATGCTGTTCAAGATGCGCGAGGACCCACGGGTCACCCCCGTCGGCAAGATCCTGCGCAGGTTCAGCATCGACGAGCTGCCCCAGTTCATCAACGTGCTCAAGGGTGACATGAGCGTCGTCGGCCCGCGCCCCCCGCTGCGCCGAGAGGTCGACAACTACGACGGTGACGTCAAGCGGCGACTGCTGGTGAAACCGGGGGTCAGCGGGCTGTGGCAAGTGAGCGGCCGATCGGACCTCTCCTGGGAGGAGTCGGTGCGGTTGGACCTGTCCTACGTGGACAACTGGTCGATGTCGGGTGACCTCATGATCATCGCCAAGACGGTTAAGGCCGTTCTCACCAGTCACGGCGCATACTAGGGAGTCATGACTGAGCCGACGACGCCCGAGGCGGTCGTCCCGTCGGTGCCGCTCTCCCGGATGGCTCACGCCTTCTCGATCCAACTGATCTGCCGCGCACTGGGAATGCTGGCGTCGGTGGTCTCCGTGGCGATGACCGCGCGGTACCTGGGTCCGGGCCGCTACGGCCAGCTCTCCATCGCGGTCGCGTTCGTGGGAATGTGGAACAGCTTCGCCGATCTCGGTGTCGCCACCGTGATCGTCCGCCGCGTCACCTCCGGCCGCGGCGACCTCGAACGTCTGGTGCGCGTCAACAGCGGACTGGCCCTGATCTACTGCGTTCCGCTCGCCGCACTGGCGGCCGGTTCCGGGCTGCTCGTCTATCACGACTACGACGTCCGGGTCATGCTCGTGGTGCTGTCCGGGGGCCTGCTGCTGCAGACCATGACCACCCGCTTCGAGCCGGTGTTTCTGGCCACCGTCCGGTTCTCCGCGGTGGCCATCTCCGACGTCACGGCCCGCACGGCCACCCTGGCCATGGTCGCGGTCCTGGTCTCCGCGCACTCGAACGTCATCTGGTTCGCGGTGGCACAGCTCATTCCGCCCGCCGTCCAGCTGGTTATCCAGGGCGCCGCGGCGATGCGGCACATCTCGGTGCGCCCGGTGTTCGCGCTGCGCGAGGCCGCCGATCTGTTGCGGGAAACCCTGCCCCTGATCGGATTCCTGGTTGTCGGAATCCTTTACACCCGCGCCGACGGTGTGATCTTGTCCTTGCTCAACACCCACTCCGAGGTGGGCGTGTACGGGCTCGCCTTGACGATCGCGTTCAACACCATCGTGGTGTCGCTGGTGTTCCTCAAGGCGACGCTGTCGACGGGCACCGAACTGTTCGCGCGGGACGTGGCGGCGTTCGCCGCCTTCCTGCGCCGCAGCGTCGAGCTCATGTATTTCGCGGCGGTCCCCGTCGCGGTGGTCGGAGCGCTGCTGGCCGGACCGTTGATCGCATTCTTCGGCGACAAGGCGTTCGTCGCGCGGGGAACGCCGACGCTGGCGTTGCTGTTCGTCGCGGCAGCGCTGCGGTTCGTCGGCGGCACTCTCGGCCAGGGTCTGGTCGCCAGCCACCACCAAAAGGTTCTGCTGTGGTTGACGGTCGCCACGCTGGTGGTCAACGTCTCGCTGAATCTGGCTCTCGACGGGCGGCTGGGCGCCGTCGGGCCCGGCATCGCGCTGGTGTGTACGGAATTCTTCAACATGCTGTTCAGCAGCTGGTGGCTGCACCGGCGGTGCGGTTACCGTACGCCGGTGATGTTCTTGCTGCGGGTGCTGATCCCGACGGCCGCCAGTGTCGCGGTGACACTGCTGCTTTCGGGTCAGCACGTCGCGCTGATCCTGCTCGCCGCCGCCGCGGCCTACCTGGCCACCAGCGCCGCGGTCGGCCCGCTCAAGTGGTCGTCGCTGGCGTCGTTGCGCAGCAAGCAGCTGGCGTGACCGGCCGCGTGAAGTCTCCACGGGTGCTGTGGCTTTCGCCATGGACACGGCCGGCGGTGCGCGTGCAGTCCGAAGCGCTGATCCGGCACGGGGCTGACGTGCTGCTCGTGACCTCTGACCGGCACCCGGAGTCAGATGCCGCCCGCGAGTACGAGGTGGTGCTCGAGCCGCGATTCCTGTCGGCCAAGACGTGGCCGCCGACGCTCAAGGCCTGGCGGCTCGTCCGCAAGTTCCGGCCGGACGTCGTGATCGCCGAACAGGTCCGTGATCCACGGTGGATTGCACTGGCCGGAAGGACGCCACGCATCCAGGTGATCCACGACGATCGCCCCCATGACCCCGCGGAAGCGCTGCCCGCCTACGAACTCGCGGCGCTCGATCGCTGGGGCGCCCGCTCTGCGGCCACCATCGCCTACTGCGAATACGTCGCGCGCGCGGTCGCGACACGACGCGACGTGATCGGCACACCGGTGCACGTTGTACCGCTCGCCAGCGATCTCGATCTCGACCGCGTCCCTCCGTTCGTGGATGCCGAGGGGCGCCACGACTTTGTCATGTTCGGCCGGCTCAACCCCTATAAGAACGTGGACGTGGTGTTGCGCGCCTGGCAGTGCCACGTCGAAGGCGGCGGCTGGCGCGGCGACGACCTCATCCTGATCGGCGACGGAGCGCTGGACGCCGACAAGCTGCCCGCGCACACGCAGTGGCGTCGCGGCGGCTATCGCTACCGCGATGTCGTCACCACCCTGGCCGCCGCCAAGGGCTCGATCGCCCACTACCGGCGCGCCACTCAAAGCGGCGTGCAGGTCCTCTCAATGCAGTTGGGCGTCATGCCGATCGTTTCCACCGAGGGCGGGCCGCCCGAGTATCAACCCCCGGACTGCCCCCCGATCGGCGTCGACGACGTTGCCGGACTGGCGGCCGCTTTCGACGTCCTGGCCGACCCGGACACGGCGGCGCGGCACGGGGCCACCGCGGCGCGGCACTACGAGCGCCATTGCGCCGTCGACCTTGTCGCGGATCGCTTCCTGGAGGTCATCGACGAGGTGATGGGCCGTCGACGTTGACCGGGTACCGAACACACCTCGCGTATCCGGATGTATGGACGCGAGAGGGATAGAAACGTGAGCACGTATCTGGTCACCGGGGGTTGTGGATTCATCGGATCGGCGGTCGTCAACTCGTTGCTGGAGCGGGGCGCCGAGGTCTTCGTCATGGATGACCTCTCGCTCGGAAAGGACCACTGGCAGAAGGCACCCCGCAAGCCGACGCTGATCGTCCGCGACATCCTCGACGCCGACGCGTGCGACGAAGCATTCCGTGACATCAAGCCGCAGAACGTCATTCATCTTGCGGCGCAACACTTCGTCCCCTGGTGCGAGGAGCACGTCTACGAGGCGTACACCTTGAATGTGCATGGCACGTTGAACGTCCTGGAGTCGTCACGCCGGCACGGCGTCTCAGCCTTCTTCTTCGCATCTACCGGCGACGTCTACCATCCGAACTTCGTGCCCCACCGGGAAGTTGATCCGACCGGGCCGGTATATGTCTACGGCCACACGAAATACCTGGCCGAGCAGCTGTGCATGCGCTATTTCGAGTCCACCGGATGTTTCCGCACGCTGGTGATCGGGCGGCTGTTCAACGCCGCCGGACCGCGCGAAACCAATCCGCACATGCTCGCCGAGGTCACCCGTCAGATCGCGCAGGAGGGCAAGCGCGAAGTGGAAGTCGGTAACCTCTGGCCACTGCGCGACTACGTTGACGTCGACTCGATGGGCGCCGTTATCGTCGACACCGTTTCGCGGATAGCGGGATTGGAGATCGTCAACATCGGATCCGGCAAGGCGATCGAGGTCCGCGAAGCGCTGGACATCATCGCGTCCGTCCTGCCGTTTCCCGTTGACTTCACCTCGGTGCCCGAGCGCCAGCGCCCCAACGACCGACCGTTCCTGTGCCCGGATACGCACCGGCTGCGCCGCACCATCGGCCGTGCGGCGGAGCCGTTCGGCCAAGCCACGGCGCGAAAGATCTTCGCCGAGTACCCGGGCATCGCGCTCGAAAGTGGCCGCGGTGCGCCCTGATTCCGTCCGCCCGCTGCGGGTCGCCCTGGTGGGCGACTACCCCACCGATGAAGGCGCGACCGTGCACAACGGGGTGCAGTCGGTGACGTACACGTTGGCGCATGCGCTGGCTGCCCGTCCCGACGTCGAGTGCCACGTCGTCAGTGCGATGAACGGCGTGACCACAACCTACCGGCGGGCCGGCGCCCTGCACGTTCACTACGTCAAGCGCCTGAACCTCCCCCGATTGGTCACACTGCGTGTCAACGACGTGCCGCGCCTGGCGGCGGTGATCCGTTCGATCAATCCCGATGTCGTGCATGGACAGGGCCAGGATCGCCACGCGCTCGGCGCGTTGGCGAGCGGGGCGCCGACGGTCATCACTCCGCACGGCGTGCTCTTCATCGAGAGCCGGTTACTGCAAAGAAACCGGTGGGACGCGTTGGGCGCCTTGAAAAAACGGGCTGTCGCGAACATGGAGCGGGAGGTGTTTCGCCGCGCCCGGGACATGATCATCATCTCGCCGTACCTGGCGCAGGTTTACGGGCCGATGCTGACGGCGCGCTGCCGGTTCATCGAGAACCCGATCCAAGACGACTTCTTCCGCATACGGCGCGCACCGGAGCCCGGCCGAATGTTGTTTGTCGGAACCCTGGTGCCGCGCAAGAGTGTGGACCATCTCGTGCGCGCGGTCGGCGAGGTCGCCAACGACCGTCGCGCCATTGCCGACCGGCCGTGGCGGGCGGGCCTGCAACTCAGGGTCGCCGGCCCCATTGCGGACCCGAGCAGCGAACACGAAGTCCGGCGGGCGATCGACGAATGCGGCCTGGGGGAACGGGTAAGGCTGCTCGGCCCCATCGGCCACGAAGAACTGCTCGATGAATACGCGCGGGCTCAGGTTCTCTTGCTGGGCTCGCGCGAAGAGACCACTCCGCAAGTCGTCGCTCAGGCCATGGCGTGTGGACTGCCGGTGATCGCCTCTCGCGTTGGCGGCATTCCGGACATGGTCGAGGACGGCAACACCGCGCTGCTGTTTCCGCATGGCGATGTCGCGGCCTGCGCCGGGCAGATCCGCCGGATGCTTGACGACGACGCCTTCAGAGCCGGCATCGAACAGCGGGTACGCGTCGAGGCTCAGCAGCGTTTCGACCCGGAATCGGTTGCCGAGCAGACCGTTAGCGCCTATCGGGAGGTCATCGCCCGAGATCGGCAGACCTGAAGTACTCGATCGTGAGTTTGACGCCTTGGCCGAATGGGACCACCGGGCGCCAGTCGAGCCTCGACTCGGCGAGGGCGATGTCCGGCTTGCGCTTCTTCGGGTCGTCCTCGGGCAGGGCCCGGAAAACGATCGGAGAGGGCGATCCGGTCATCTCCTTGATGATGCGGGCGACCTCGAGGACGGTCAGCTCGTCCTGGCTACCGAGGTTGACGGGTCCGGTGAAGGAGGCCTCGCTGGTCGCCATCTTCACCAGCCCGTCGATCAAATCGTCGACGTAGCAGAAGCTTCGGGTTTGGCTGCCATCGCCGAAGATGGTGATCGGTTCGCCGCGGAGCGCCTGCACGATGAACTGCGAGACGATCCGCCCATCCTCGGGATCCATCCTGGGGCCATAGGTATTGAAGATCCGGACGACCTTGATCCGAGCGCCGAAACGGCGCGCGTACTCGAGCATGAGTGTTTCGGCAACCCGCTTGCCCTCGTCGTAGCACGCGCGGGGGCCGAAGCAGTTGACGTTCCCCCAATAGCTTTCGGTCTGCGGATGCAAGGTGGGATCGCCATAGATCTCGCTGGTAGAGGCCTGCAGCATCGTCGCCTCTTTGGCGAGCGCCAGCTCGAGCACGTTCCTCGTGCCGAGGTAGTTGGTGTCGAGGGTGAACACGGGGTCGCGCTGGAATGCGAAGGGCGAGCCCGGGCATGCCATGTTGAAGACGAGGTCCAGCGGTCCCGCCACAGCAGCGGCGTCCAGCGGCCGCGTGACGTCGTGTTCGAAGAAGCTGAACCCCGGGTCATCCGAGAGGTGGGCGAGGTTTTCACGCCTGCCGGTATAGAAGTTGTCCAGGCCGAGAACCTCGACGCCGTCGCGGCGAAGGCGATCGCAGAGGTGGGATCCGAGGAATCCGGCGGCGCCGGTGACGAGGGCTCTCATCCACCCAGCCTAGTGGCGGCCCATGCCGTAGTAGTCGAAACCCTCGGCCCGCAACCGCCTGGGGTCATAGATGTTTCGACCGTCGAAGACGACATGACCCCGCATGGCCGACCTGACGCGCTGCCACGACGGCCGGTGGAACTGCTTCCACTCGGTGACCAGGACGAGCGCGTCGGCGCCCTCGACCGCCTCGTACATGTTCCCGGCGTATTCGATCGAATCGCCCAGCGCCTCTTTGGCTCGCACGCTCGCCTCCGGGTCGAAAGCCCGCACCGTCGCGCCGAGCTCGAGCAGTCGCCGCACGATCACCAGCGAGGCGGCCTCGCGCATGTCGTCGGTCTGCGGCTTGAAGCTCAGGCCCCACAGGCCGACCCGCAGGCCGGTCAGGTCACCCGCGGGCCGTCCGTCACCGAAGTGCGCGACGATTTTGGCGACCAGCGTTGCCTTCTGCTCCGTGTTGACCTGGTCGACGGCGCGCAGCAGCCGCATGTCCGTGCCCAGTCCCGCGGCGGTGTGGATCAGGGCCTGAACGTCTTTCGGCAGACAGGACCCGCCGTAGCCGACTCCCGGGAACAGGAATTCGTAGCCGATGCGCCGGTCCGCCCCGATGGCCTCCCGCACCGCGCTGATATCGGCCCCGGCCTTCTCGCAGAGGTTGGAGATCTCGTTGATGAACGAAATCTTGGTTGCCAGAAAGCAATTGGCCGCATACTTGGCCATCTCGGCGCTCTTGATGTCCATGACGATCAACGGATGGAAGGTGCGCAGGTACGGCTCGTAGAGCTCCCGCATGATCTCCACCGCGCGTTTGGAGTCGCTGCCGAGGATCACGCGGTCGGGCTTCATGAAGTCGGTGACCGCCGTGCCCTCCTTGAGGAACTCGGGATTGGACACCACGTCGAATTCCTGCGAGGCCGTGGCGGCGATGATCTCGCGGACCCGCTCGGCGGTGCCCACCGGGACGGTCGACTTGTCGACGACGACCTTGTAGCGATCCAGGTATGTCCCGATGTCGGCGGCCGCCGCGTGCACGTAGGACAGGTCGGCCTCGCCGCTTTCGCTCATCGGCGTCGCGACGGCGATGAAGACCACGTCGCCGTGTTCGATCGCCCTGCGCCGGTCGGTGGTGAAATCGATCGAGCCGTTCTCCCGGTTCCGGGCGATCAGCTCGGCGAGGCCGGGTTCGTAAATCGGAACCCCCCCGGCCATAAGCTCGTCCACCTTCGCCTGGTCGATGTCGACACACACCACGTCGTTGCCGCTGTCGGCCAGGCAAGCGCCCGTGACGAGCCCGACGTACCCGCATCCGATGATCGAAATCTTCAAGACGACACCTTCGCTTCCCGATGATCGCCCAATCGTCCCGCACGCGAGCGGCCCACGCGCACTTTTTCAGCTAGCTTCTTTGACCGCTCGAGATCAACCGGAATCGGCAGCGGGCCCAGGCACGCCACCGGCGCGGGACAGCGGGAATCTTTGTCCAAATGGGATTTTGGCGACAGCCCAGGTCGGATAGGGTGTGGTGCGTGCCTAACGCGGATGCCGAGCGCGACCCGACGCCATCGGCGCCAACCCGGCGGCTCCTCCAACGCGTCGGCGGCACGGCAAAAACGAAAGTCCGCCTGTCGCTGATGAAGGCCGGCCGTCGAGTGACGGCCAGCCGGCTGGCGAATCTGCGTTCAGTGCTCAGTTACCTCGAGCTCGGCCATTGGCTGGCGCACGATTTTTCGAATGCAACGGTAGATGTCGTCGCCGACCAATTTGCGTTGTTCGACCGGGCGCTGGCCAAGGTCCGCGGGCAACGGCCCCTGTACCTCGAATTCGGTGTGTTCGAGGGCGGCTCGATGCGGTGGTGGTCGCAGCACCTCCCGCATCCCGAAGCGAGGCTGATCGGTTTCGACAGCTTCGAAGGCCTGCCGCAGGACTGGCGGCCCGGCCTGGGAGCCGGCCACTTCGACGTCGGCGGCGAGCCGCCGAAGATCGATGATGCCCGCGTCTCGTTCGTCGTCGGCTGGTTCGACGACAGCCTCCCGAAGTTCGACGTCCCCGAGCACGACCAGTTGATCATCAACGTCGACTGCGACGTGTACTCCAGCGCTGCCACGGTGCTGAGTTGGGCAGAGCCGTTTCTCCAGCCCGGTACGTTGATCTACTTCGATGAGTTCCCCGACCGCGATCATGAGATGCGGGCATTCAGGGAACTCATGGCCCGTTCGCCACGGGAGTTCCGCCCGCTGGCCACGGCGCGTGGCCATCACTGGCTGTTTGAGGTCGTCAAGTGACTCCACCCGCGGCAGCTTCCGCTTTGGCTGTCCGCAAATAACTTGGGCGATACCCGGATTCAGCCCATGAACCATCACCCGCCGGCGATTCCGGGCCGCTCCGCTCGAGCGCCGATGAGCCGCTCCGCAAGCCGCACACCGAGCGCTATCCCGAGCAGCGTCGGGTTGGCCTGGCTCGACGTCGGCAGGACCGAGGTGCTCGCGACGTACAGCCCGCGCACCCCGTGCACCTGAAGGTCGGGGTTCACGACGCCGCCGTCGGCGGTCGCAGACATCCGGGTCGTGCCGGCCTGATGAAAGCCGGCGTAGCCCCGCATGAAATCGTGCACCGAGGCCTCGACGTCGTCGGCGAGCCACTCCACGTGTCCGACGCGGTGGCGGCGCAGCTGCTTGTCGATGAGGTCGATTGCCCTGCGCACACTTTCGTAGTCGGCGTCGGAGAAATGCATGTGGGTGCGTATCCGGCGCATGCCGAGGGCATCGCGTTCGTCGGTCAGCTCGATGCGGCTGTCCCAGTGCGGGAGATGCTCGCCGTGGTAGTGCAGCAGGTACCGATTGCCGGACCCCTTGACGAAGAAGCCCGGCGCCTTGCGGCCCCGGCGCAGGAACCGCGCGTAGGAGAACCGGACCGCGAATCGGATGGAACCGAACAGGTCTCGAACGATGTTGCGCAGGTGCGCGGCGACGCGCGGCGGGCCCGCGGTCTTGGTGTGGGCCTCGCGGATGGCCGCCGCGAGCAGGAAACGCCCCAGCGGGGAGATCAACGTCAGGTAGACACCCGACAGGATTCCGCTGCCGTGCGCGGGATCGCTGATCGGCGGATTCACCATCCAGACAGCGGCATTCGGCATCCCGAGTTCGCGTTGCAGCTGTGGAGTGAACGTGAAACGGCGTCGGACGTAGACGCCCTCGCGATCCCGCTCGTGTTCGTAGATGACGTCGTCGCTGGTGAAGTGCACGCGCGCGACCCGGGCCTCGACGTGGGACATGTACCAGCGCCCGAGGTGGCCGCCCGCGTTGCCCAGCCCGGCCGGATGATGACGATCCGACGCGAGCAGCAGGCGGGTGGCCTCCAGGCCGCCGGTGGCAAGGACGTAGTCCGCCGCAACGACTCTGCCCTCCCGTCCATCGAGCGTCTTGACGACGAGATGGTCGACGGCATCACCGGCTTCGGTGGTCACCACCTCGGTGCACGTGAGGCCGGTCCACACCGTCAGTCCGGGGGTGTCGCGCAACTCGGCGCGGTACTCGCGCCCGAAACGCGTTGGCAACGACCAGCGTTCGAGGTCGGTGGTGCACACCTGTTCATCGGGCAGCCCCACGACCAGGTCCCGCTGGGCCAGCTCCGGGATGCCCCGCGCATTGAAAACCGCCTGCCCGCATCCCGCCCAGTCGCAGGCCCGCTGCAGGTAAGGCTCGACATCGTCGAACCCGATCGGCCAGGGCGACTGCGCGGTGATGGGCCGATTCTCGAAGTCGATGGCGTCGAACTTGACACATCGCCCACCCCACAGCGCCGAGGTGCCGCCCAGCTGCCGGCGAACGGAGACCTCACTGCGTGAATGAAAGTAGTCGTCCTGGCGGGAGTCGAATGTCGCCAGCTCCTGTGCCGCGCGGTCCTTACGTTCCAGACCACTTTCGATCAGCGCCACCTCGACGCCGGCGGCCGCGAGCTCGAGCGCGGTAGCGATGCCAATCGGGCCGGCACCGACCACCACGACATCGGTTCGGATGGTCATATCGGGAGCGAACTGCGCCGGACCAACGATCACGCGGCGGGGCCCCGTCGCAACTGCCGGGCGAGATCTACGAAACGCCGCAGCAGCCCCGCGTCGGGCGGCGACGAGACGGCTTGCGCCGCGTCGGCAACCCGCCGCGGGTCGGTGCTGCTGTAGAGGATCGCGCGACAACCCGTGGCCGTGGCCGACGACGCCAAGATCAGCCTCGGCAACACACCGGGGGCCAGCGGGTCCATCTCGAGTGTTTCCCGCCAGCGTTCGGCCGTTCGGGCATCCGCCGACAGCGCCGCGGACAGCGTCGTGTACGTCCGGTTGAAGACCCCGAACACGAGATCAGCAGGTCGTGGCGGAGGACCGAGAAGGTCGCCGCGGACCTGGCTGACGCCCCGCGGTGCGAATGCACCGGCGAAATCCACCTCGAGGCCCTCGTCCTGGGACACACCCCAGGCGCGAATCTTGCCCGCCCGGTGGGCCCGTTCGAAGAACTCGCCGAGTTCCTCGCTGGCGACGGTGTCGAAAGGCCTTGGGCCGTGGACGAACAAGATGTCGACGTAGTCGACGCCCAGCGCCGCCAGGCTCAGGTCAAGGCTGCGGGTCGCGACCGCCGCGTCGTAGCGCCGCGGGGTCAGGTCCGGTTCCTGTTGCCGCTTGACCGCGCGGCGCAGCGCCGGGGCTTTGCGCAGCAACGCCCGAGCAGGCGCCTGGAAGCGGCCGAGACGCCGGGCCGCCCCGCCGACGTCGATGCCGAACTTGGTGGCCACCGTCACCGCGTCGCGATTCACGCTGCGCAGGAACACCCCCAGCTCGGACTCCGCCATGCCGAGGCCGTACATCCGCGCGGTGTCGAAGTGCGTGATGCCGTGCTCGACCGCGCTGCCCAGCACGGCCATCCGCTCCTTGCGGAACGGCGCCTGCATCAAACCCCCGCACCCGAAACCGACCGCGCTGACCTTCAGCACCGGTCCGCTGAGCTCAATCTGCTCCAACGCCGAGGCTCTCGTAGATCCGGCGAAGCTCGGCGCCGATGACCTCCGGGCTGCGCGTCGCCGCGATGTGCGCCTGACCCTTGAGGCCGTCGCGCTCCGCCAGCTCCGGATCGCGGAGGTACCGGCCGATCGCCGCCGCCAACGCGGGCGGATCGTCAACGGGGACGAGCATTTTCGGGTCGGGAACGATGCCCGGCGTGCCGGAGACGGGGGTCGCGACGGCCGGGCGCGCGCCTGCCAGGGCCTCGGTCACGATCAGCGGCATCGCCTCGGCGCGCGACGGCAGCACCACCACCCGCGCGGACCGGATCAACTCGGGGATCGCGTCCGGATGCACCGCGGGTTCCACGGAGAAGCGCTCCAGCTGCGGGGGCGTGTAGTCGTCGATGGGCCCGACCACCCGGCACCGTCCTTCGATGCCCTCGTCGAGCAGCAGCTGCCACGCCGCCGCGAGCGTGTCGACCCCCTTGCGCAGGCCGATGGTCCCGGCGAAGAGCGCGACCGGCGGTGTCGTGCTTGCCCCGGGCGCGTCCCAGTCGATCGGTGCCGGGTTCACCGAGATGGTGCTCGGCACCCGTGGGGCCAGCTCCGCAACGGTGGCCCGCGCGTCCTGCGAGAACACGATCAGGTGGTCTGCGCGGCGCAGGGTGGCACCGATATAGCGGCGGTGCCGAAGCGCTTCGTTGGCGACGTCGGCGCCCTGCAGCGTCGCGACAATCCGCAGGCCCCGCGCCTTGGCCAGGCGAATCAGCGATCCTTCGCGCAGCCACGCCCCGCCGTCTGAGATGTGGAAGTGCACGATCGTCGTGCGGGGCGCCCGGGCCAGCACGGCCGCCGCGCGCGCGGTCAGCACGAAGTTCTTCGCGTGGTGCCGCCCTTCCCACGTCGACAGGACGCGGATGTCGTCGGCGCCCATCTTGTGGTCCCGGATCACTCGAATCACGGTCTGCGTCCCGCCAAAGCTGTAGATGCCCGGCCCGACATGAATGACGGAGATCATCGCAGTCCGGAAATGAGATCGCACAGCGGCGCGTGGCGGGGATGGTCGAACAGGCAGCTATTTCGCATTCGGCTAACTCCCAAGGTGATTGGCCACGGCGTCAAAGTACACCGGTCGGCCGCTCGTCGTGCCCACTTCAGTGGGCTCCGGACGGTGCCGTGAGTACGGCCGCGTCGGGGTTGACCGCGGGGTTGGCGTCGCGCTCCCTGCCGCGCAAGCCGGCGAACCCCATCGCCGAACCGAGCGCGATGCCCAGCGCGAAGGCGTCCGATGGCATCTCGGGCAACGGCCAGACCCAGGATATTGCGAGGAGGCCGGCGCTGACCGCCACGCTGACCTTCGCCGCCGCGGTGCGGCAGCGCACCGCTTGGATCAACGGGATCAGCGCGAAGACGACGAACGCCGTCATCCCGACCGTGCCCGCCTTCGCCAGCCACCACAGATAGAAGTTGTGCGAGTAGGCGGGATAGAACTTCGCGGAAAACTCGTCGTCACCTTTCGGCGGCTGATACGCGTAACCCAGGCCATGGCCGAATACGGGCGCCTGAGCGATCGAGCGGTTCAGCAGGGAGTTCTCCCGCAGCCGCTCCAGCGCCGATTCGTCCACGGCGAGCGCGCTCGACGAAACCCCGCCGAGCACCCGCTCGTTGAAGGCGGTGAGCTGGTCGGCGAGCCACGCGCCGGCTTGCGAACCGTGCAGCAAGAACAGCAATCCCGGCACCGTCACCGCGATTACCGCCGCGAAGATCGCGGTGACGACGGCGGTCCGGCGCAGGGTTGGCACGCTCAGGCTGACCAACAGAGCCGCCCCCGCCGCGACGGCCATCGAGATAAGCGTGTTCCGGGAGAACGACAGCAGCGAAATGATCAGCGCGGGTGGGCCGAGAGTCTGGGGGCCGCGACCGGCGCCGACCAAGCTGTCCGGATCATCCTGACCACGCAATCCCCGGCCACCGCGACGCTGAGCGCGCTGGTGGCCGCCGCCATCATCGGCTGCCTGAGGCCTGCCACGCTGCTGACCCTCGGCCCACCCGCGCTGATCATTTCGCTGCTGTCGTTCTCCCGGAACACGCTTATCTCGATGGCCGTCGCGGCGGG
>NZ_LZJA01000208.1:0-36850 GCF_001666785.1 Mycobacterium sp. E3305
AGGGGGTGTTCGTCGATTTCAACCAGAACGCCAAGGACCGCACGGTCGCGTCGGCGTACTCGGTCCGCGCGACCCCGACGTCTTCGGCCAGGCGACCAGGCCGTAATCCTCCAGCACCCCGCGGGCCACCAGGGCCACCTCGACGATCCGCCGCCAGGACACCCCGGGCATCGGATCCAGGTCGACCCGCAACTCGTCCGGGTGGTCGAGGTCGTCGGCGCGCACCGGGTGCGGGTTGAGGTCGACGCAGCCCAGGTTGACCGCCCACACCAGGCCGGCGGCGTCGTCGATGACGGCCTCGGCGGCCGACGTGCCGCGTGCGTAGTGCAGTTCGGCGACGTCGACGTAGTCGGGCCGGTTTTTCGGGGCGCGCTTCTGGAATACCGCCTCTTCCGCGATGCCCTTGACGAAACGCTTGAGGATCATCGGCCGGCCGGCCACCCCGCGCAGCGCCCCGTCGGCCACGGACAGGTAGTAGCGGACCAGGTCCAACTTGGTGAACGGCCCCTTGCCGTCGTGGGCCTCGAATACCACCCTGTCGGGATGGGTGACGGTGACCCGGCGGCCGGCCACTTCCAGTGACGCCGGACCGCTCATGTTCATCATCGTAAGTGGATGGGTACTTACCCCTCGGAATGCGACGGACGTCACATAGGGTGGATCCATGCCTAATCTGATCGGCCTGCCCGGGCAGGCGGTTGCCAAGGTCCAGCAATACCTGGAGCGCGGCTCAGCCGAATTGCACTACGTGCGCAAGATCTTCGAAGCGGGCGCCTTCCGGCTGGAGCCGCCGCAGAACTACGCCGCGATGGCCAACGACATCTACAAGTGGGGCGAGTTCGGCATGCTCCCGTCGTTGAATGCCCGGCGCCATCCCGACCGGGCCGCGTGCATCGACGAGGACGGCGAGTTCTCCTTCAAAGAGCTCGACGAGGCAGCCCACGCGGTGGCGAACGGCCTGATCGAGATGGGCGTCAAGGGCGGTGACGGCGTCGCGATCCTCGCCCGCAACACCCGCTGGTTCCTGATCGCTTACTTCGGAGCCGCCCGGGTCGGCGCCCGGATCATCCTGCTCAACAGCGAGTTCTCCGGCCCGCAGATCAAGGAGGTGTCGGAGCGCGAGGGCGCCAAGCTGATCATCTACGACGACGAGTACACCAAGGCGGTCAGCAAGGCCGAGCCGGAACTGGGCTTCCTGCGCGCGCTGGGCACCAATCCCGACGCGGACGAACCGTCGGGCAGCAAGGACGAGACGCTGGCCGACCTGATCGAGCGCAGCAGCAAAGATCCCGCGCCCAAGGCGAGCAAGCACTCGTCGATCATCATCCTGACCAGCGGCACCACCGGCACGCCGAAGGGGGCCAACCGCAGCACCCCGCCGACACTGGCGCCCATCGGGGGCATCCTGTCGCACGTGCCGTTCAAGGCCAACGAGGTGACCTCGCTGCCCGCCCCGATGTTCCATGCGCTGGGTTTTCTGCACGGCACCATCGCGATGTTCCTGGGCTCGACGCTGGTGCTGCGGCGCAAATTCAAGCCGCCGCACGTGCTCGAGGACATCGAGAAGTACAAGGTGACCGCGATGGTCGTGGTGCCGGTGATGCTGTCCCGCATCCTCGACGCGGTCGAGAAGATGGACAAGAAGCCGGACCTGTCCAGCCTGAAGATCGTGTTCATCTCCGGCTCGCAGCTGGGCGCCGAGCTGGCCAGCCGCGCGCTGAAGGACCTCGGTCCGGTCATCTACAACATGTACGGCTCGACGGAGATCGCGTTCGCGACCATCGCCGGGCCGCAGGACCTGGAGCGCAACGCCGCAACGGTCGGGCCGGTGGTCAAGGGCGTGAAGGTCAAGATCCTGGACGACAACGGCAAGGAGAGGCCGCAGGGCGAGGTCGGCCGGATCTTCGTCGGCAACGCGTTCCCGTTCGAGGGCTACACCGGCGGCGGGCACAAGCAGATCATCGACGGCCTGATGTCGTCCGGCGACGTCGGATACTTCGACGAGCACGGCCTGCTGTACGTCAGCGGCCGCGACGACGAGATGATCGTCTCCGGTGGCGAGAACGTGTTCCCCGCCGAGGTCGAGGACCTGATCAGCGGCCACCCGGAGGTGGTCGAGGCGACCGCGATCGGCGTCGAGGACAAGGAGTGGGGTCACCGCCTGCGCGCCTTCGTCGTCAAGAAGGACGGCTCCGACGTCGATGAGGACACCATCAAGCACTACGTGCGCGATCACCTGGCCCGTTACAAGGTGCCGCGTGAGGTGGTCTTCCTCGAGGAGCTGCCGCGGAACCCGACGGGCAAGATCCTCAAGCGCGAGCTGCGCGAGATGGAGGTCGACTAGCCGCGGTCAGCGGCGGTCCTTGATGGCGCGGGTGATCTGCGCCGCGAGCTTGGGGTCGACCAGGAGCTGGTCGATGAGCGCGGTGAGAACCTCCTGCCCGGTCACCCTGGCGACGCCCAGGCGGTCGGCCGCCTCCCGCTGCCAGATGTCGAGCGCGCGGTGGGTGGCCGCCGGGAGGTCGACGGTGCGGCGCGTCCGCTGAACCCGGCCCGCCTGGTTCGCCGCCGGCTGGCCGCCCATCCGCTGGGGGGCCTGCCCACCGAGTCCCATGAGGCGTTCGGTTGGCGCGGCGTCTCCCGTCGGCGCGGCCGACGGCCCGGGGCGAAACGTTCCGGCGCCGGGTCCGATGTGGCTGGGGTTGAAGTTCACTGTGGCGGTCGTCCTCCGAATGAGTGGCCAATCAGTAAATCAGCGCTCGAGTGTGTCAATACTGATTCTTCCACCGACGGCGGCGGAAGTCGCGCCGCCGGGCCGTGGGCGCGGGGCGTCGCCCCACCGCGGGCCATCCCAGCAAATTCACTTGATTAGCTGCGTAAACGATTGTTCGGGTCTGTGTGATGCGGGCCATGGGGACATCGTTGCGGGGTCGGGCAATCTGCGGTTCAGGCATTCCGCTAATACGGAACAACGCAAGCCAGTATGTCAGTATATCGCGCCTGAGCTGGAAATATGTCTGGGTAGCGACCATTCAGTACCGGTTAAAATCCTGAACTGAGAAAGTCATTAAATCCGCCCACCGTCGCCTCGATAAAACTCAGTTAAGCATTTGTTACATAATTCACAGGACATATTTCGTGTGCGGATGTTGTTTGCCGGGAAACATCTGGCTAACGTTTTCTTTGTCGGCATCAGTCTGGAAGGGAGCTCTCGCGATGACGATCTCCACGCGATCGCTGCGCGGCGCGGCCGTGGGCGCAGTCGGCGCATCGGCGGTGGCCGGCGCGCTGCTGCTGGGCCCCAGCCCCGCGGCCCAGGCTGCCCCGGCGCCATGTATCGACACCAGCTTCACCACCGCCGGCCCCCACGGTGCGCCCGGCGGTCCCGGCATCATCCCTGACCGTCCAGGCGGGGGTCATGGCGGCCATGGATGGGGTGGCCACGGATGGGGCGGGGGAGGCCACCCCGGATGGGGTTCGGGCAACCGCGGATTCTGGGCCCCCGGTCACTGGTGGAACTGGTGGTGGTGAACCACCCTCCCCGTGGTAACCGGTCAACCTCGACGTGCCGATCCACTCCAAGGTTGACCGGCCCACGGGATGGGGGGGAAACCATGCCGGCCTGACCACCCCTCAGGTCGGCATGGCCCCTCTCCGGGGCCAATGCCCAAGTGGCGGTCAGGGATCGCGAGGAAGCCCGAGCAACCGCTCGGCGATGATGTTCAGCTGCACCTCGGAGGTGCCGCCGTAGATCGTGGTGGCGCGGCTCGCCAGCAGGTATTCGCCCCATTTGCCGGGCGGTTCGCCGGGGTCTCCGATGGCGGCATCCGTGCCGAACGAGGACACCGCGAACTCGGCGTACCCCTGGCCGGTCCGCATCGACAACAGCTTGGAGATGGCCGCCGACGGCATGGCATCCCCGCCGGCCAGCGTCAACAGCGTCGAGCGCAGATTCAGCACCTTGGCGGCGTGGCCCTCGGCGATCAACTGACCGGCGCGGTGTCTGGCGACCGGGTCGAACTGTCCGTCACGAACGAACTCGACGAACTGGCCCAGGGTGGCCAGGAAGTTCGCCTCGCTGCTGCCGATCGAAACCCGTTCCGCGGTAAGGGTATTGCGGCTGACTTCCCAGCCCCGGTTCACCTCACCGAGCACGCACTCGTCGGGCACGAACACGTCGTCGATGTAGACGGTGTTGAACATCGCGTTCCCGGTGAGCTCGCGCAGCGGCTTCACCTGGACACCCTCGCTCTTCATGTCGAGCAGGAAGTAGGTGATGCCATTGTGCTTGGGGGCGCTCGGGTCCGTTCTCGCCAGCAACGCCCCCCACTGGGAGAGCTGCGCCGCCGTGGTCCATATCTTCTGGCCGGTGATCCGCCAGCCGCCGTCCGTCCTGGTCGCCTTGGTGCTCAGCCCCGCCAGGTCCGAGCCGGCGCCGGGCTCGGAGAACAGCTGGCACCAGATCATCTCGCCGCGGAAGGTCGGCGGCAGGAACCGCTGCTGTTGCTCCTCGGTCCCGAAGGCGACGATCGACGGGATGATCCAGGTCGCGATGCCCATCTGCGGGCGCTTGACCCGGCCGGTGGTGAACTCCTGGGCGATGATGATCTGCTCGACCGGACCGGCGGCGCGGCCCCACGGTTTCGGCAGATACGGCAGCGTCCATCCGCCCTCGGCGATGGCGACCTTGCGCTCGTCGCGTTCCATCGCCTTCAGCGCGCCCACTTCGGCCCGGATCTCCTCGCGCAGCTTCTCGGTGTCGGGGTCGAGGTCGATGTCGACCGCGCGCAGGCCGGTGCTCGTCGCGGTGTGCACCACCTTCTGCGGGTACTCCGACCCGCGGCCGAAGGAGGCGGCCAGGATCAATGCCCGGCGGTAGTACACGTTGGTGTCGTGCTCCCAGGTGAAGCCGATCCCGCCGTGCACCTGAATGCAATCCTGCGCGCACCGCTGGGCTGCCGCCGGGGCCAGCGTCGCCGCGACGGCGGCCGCGAACTCGACGTGGGAACCGGTGATGTCCCAGTCGTTTTCGCGCGCCTCGTCGATGGCGCGGGCGGCGTCCCATACCGCCGCGGTGGCCCGTTCGGTGTCCGCGATCATCTCCGCACACTTGTGCTTGATGGCCTGGAACTGGCCGATCGGCCTGCCGAACTGCTCGCGGATCTTGGCGTATTGCGACGCCGTGTCGGTGGCCCAACGCGCCACCCCGATCGCCTCGGCGGACAGCAGTGTGGTCATCAGCGCGTGCGCCGTGGCCATGCTCAGGTTGCGCAACGCGGCGTCGGCGCCGACCTCGACGGCGTTGGCCCGCACGTGGGCGACGGGTCGCAGCGGGTCGATGCTCTTGACGGGCTCGATCTCGAGCTCCTCGGCGCGCAGCACCACCCATTCCTCGCCACTGTCGATCGCGACCGGTAACACCAGCACGGACGCCTGCGCCGCGGCGGGCACCGCGCGGACCTCGCCGCGCAGCACCAACGTGTCGCCATGGCGGGTCGCGGTCAGCCCGCAGCAGTCCATCGCGTAGGCGGCGATCGCGGCGCCGGACGCCAGTTCGGAGAGCACCTTCGCGTCGGGGTCGTTGGCGGAGATCAGGGCACTGGCGATCGCGGAGGGCACAAAAGGTCCGGGCACCGCGCCGTAACCGAACTCGGCCAGCACGACCGCCAATTCGAGGATCCCGAAGCCCTGCCCGCCGACGGACTCGGCGAGGTGCAAACCCTGCAGGCCCTGTTCGGCCGCCGCCCGCCAGTACGGTGGCGGATTGTCGATCGGCGTTTCCATCGCCGCGTGCAACGCCTCGGATGGCGCGATGCGCGCCACCAACGACCGCACGGAATCGGCCAGGTCTTGATGCTCAGGAGTGATAGCGATCGGCATTGGTCGCCTTCCCATGCTTTCGAGTCGTGTCTCGGCCAAGCACCTTCCAAACTAACAACCGGTCGGTTGGTTGACCACAGCGGTCACCGGGTGGCGGTTCTCAGCGAAACCGCTTGGCGATCCACTTGGTGATCAGATCGGCTTGCTCGCCGCGGGCGCCCGGGGTGGTGAAGTAGTGGTCGGTGTCGACCGACGCCTGCGTCTTGTCTCCGCTGGCGAGCGCGGCGTAAATCCGTTGGGCGTCCGACGGAAAGACACCGGTGTCGGCCTCGGCGTTGATCACCAGCGCCGGGCAGGTGATCCGGGCCAGGTGCGGCTCGGCGCGAGTCTGTGCCACCCGCAGGCTCCACATGCCCAGCCAGCTGCGCAGCGTGCAGGCCGCGGCGATGCCGTGCGCGGAACGGTTCGCCTTCGCCGGGTGCCCCGCGTAACACGTGTTCGGTTGACGCCTCGTCGGCTCGATACTCGGGTCCACCATGCGGGGATCGGCCCACGTGCGCATGACGCTGAACGGGCGGTCGGAAAAACCCGCCGCGCGAACGCGTTTGAGTTCCTTCTCGGCCCAGTCGGTGATGGCATGGTTGCGCGCGGTCTGCGCGCGCCGATAGCGGTCGAGGAACTCCGGCGAATAGGGCGGTCCGTTGCGGTCGTTGAACAGGTCCAGGTCGGCGTCGGTGGCCACGGGATCGTTCTCGTCGACGACGGCGGCGTCCATCCAGGCTGTCAACACGTCGGGTCGCCCGGGATGCGCGGCGGCCGCAACGTATCCGTCCGCGGCCGGCAGCTCGGTCAGTCCCGCCGCGGGCCGCATCCCGTCCAGCGGGGTCACGTTCGGCTCCACCGCCTGCGACTGATAAGCGGCCATCAGCGATCCGCCACCCGAATTACCGAGCAGGACAACGGTTTCAACGCCTTGAACCTCGCGCAACCAGCGCACCCCGACGCCGATGTCGACCAGCGCGTGGTCCAACAGGAAACTGCTTTCGAAGCCGCGGAACCGGGTGTTCCAGCCGAGGAAACCGACCCCTCGGGTGGCCATGTAGTCGGCGAGGTAGTGCTCGGAGAAGTCGATCTGATAATGCGTGGCGATCATCGCCACCTTCGGCTTGCGGCCCACCCCGCGGTGGTACAGCCCCTGGCAAGGATGCCCACCCGCCCCGGCACGCCCTGCGGTGCGCGACGGTAGCCCGACGAATTCGCGGACAACCCCTGCGGCACCGGTGTGAGGAGTCATTTCAGCGGCCCTGTTGGCGATCGACATCTCGAAAGAAAACTGAAGCTGATGTTAGATTCAGAATCACATCTTCGCCAGGACTTCAAGCCGGGGACCGAGGGGAGCCGCGCGATGATCAAGCCGCAGAACACCAACACGGAATTCGAACTCGGCGGAATCAACCACGTCGCGCTGGTGTGCTCGGACATGGCCCGCACCGTGGACTTCTACACCAACATCCTCGGCATGCCGTTGATCAAGTCGCTGGACCTGCCCGGCGGCGCCGGCCAGCACTTCTTCTTCGACGCCGGCAACGGCGACTGCGTGGCGTTCTTCTGGTTCGCCGACGCCCCCGACCGGGTGCCGGGCATCTCGTCGCCGGGCGCCATCCCCGGCATCGGCGACATCACCAGCGCGGTGAGCACCATGAACCACCTGGCATTCCACGTGCCGGCCGAGAAGTTCGACGCCTACCGCCAGCGGCTCAAGGACAAGGGGGTGCGGGTCGGCCCGGTGCTGAACCATGACGAGAGCCCCATGCAGGTGTCCGCGACAGTGCACCCCGGGGTGTACGTCCGGTCGTTCTACTTTCAGGACCCCGACGGCATCACCCTCGAATTCGCTTGCTGGATAAAGGAATTCGATTCCAGTGATGTTCAGGCCGTGCCCAGGACCGCGGCGGACCGCCGGCCTCCGGTGGCCGCCGGTCGTCGATGACCGACGGCATCCTGACCGACGCGCAGATTGCGGCCCTGACCCCCGAGCAGCGTCGGCAGCTCATCTCCCGGCTGGAACAGCCGGTGAGCGACGTCATCGACCCCCTCTTCCTGGCCCGCGTGCGACGCATCCGGCTGAGTCTGATGGTCGGTGGTTCGGCGGTGATGATCCCCTGGGTGGGGTATCTGTCCACCACGCTGCCGGAGAACTACGTCGTGCACGACTGGCCCCTCACCTGGGTGGGCTTCGACATCCTGTTGATGACGTTCATGGTGGCGACCGCCGTTCTGGGCTTCCTGCGTCGTCAGGTGCTGATTCCGGCCGCGTTCACCACCGGGGTGCTCCTGATGTGCGACGCCTGGTTCGACCTGATGACCGCGGGCCCCAACGACCTCTGGCTGTCGGTGGCCACCGCGGTGCTGGTCGAGCTGCCGCTGGCGGCCTTCATGGTCGTCAGCGCGTTGCGGCTGATGCGCCTGACCATGGAGCGATTTTGGTTGCTGGATCCCGGGATGCGGCTGTGGGATCTGCCCCTATTGCCGTGAGGCGGTGACGGTTTGGCTTGCCGGTCCGGCGTCGGAACACAACCGAAGGGAAAGAAGACTACTGGCGAGGCGGCGCCGACACACGCCAATTGCGAATCTTCGCAAAACGGCGTAAAAGACCGTCTTCCTCGACTAATGTCCAATAGCAGCGACACAGGGGGGTGCAAGCGACGCCGTAACTTCAGCCCGACCTACGGCGTCCAAGAATCCCGACACGAAGGTTTATTTTGTGCTGCGCGGAAAGTCCGTTGCCGCACGGCTTCTCGGCTCCTCCCATGCCGCGCACAACATCGGCACCGCAGAACGGGGACTGGGGGAGATGGTCGCACTCGGAAACATCTACGAATGGCAACCGGCCCAGGGGCCGCTGACCATGTGGACGGCTTCACCTTCGGCGTGCGAAGCGGCTCGCGCCGCGCAACGAAGTGATCTGGCTCCGAGTTATCAACAGTCTCAACACCTCTGGGCCGCCTACCATGGCAGGGCGATGAACCGGGCGCTACCGCGCCTGATGATCGTATCGTGGGACATTCCCGGAACGTGTGACATCCCGGCGATGACGGCCGCGGTCAACGCGCACGTCCGCCGGCACGACACCTACCACAGTTGGTATGAATTCGATAACGGCGTCATCGTGCGCCACGCGATCGAGGACCCCGGCGTCATCGACTTCGTTCCGATGTCGTTCGGGCACAGGACGGTCGACCAAGTGCGCACCCACGTGCTGACGACGACCCCCGCAACGCTCGAATGGGGTTGCTTCACCTACGGCGTCGTGCAGCACGCCGACTACTTCACGTTCTATGCGAGCGTGGACCATCTGCACATCGACGGCCTGTCGGCGGGTGTGATCTTCGTCGACATCCACCTGGCCTATCAGGAACTCGTCCAGGGCCGGCGGTCCGCAGCGCTTCCCGAGGTCAGAAGCTACCGCGACTACACCGCGCGGCAGCGCGCGAAGGTCGCCGGGCTCACCCTGTCGTCTTCGGAGATCAAGGACTGGATCGCGTTCGCGCGCGACACCGACGGCGAATGGCCCAGCTTCCCGTTGCCGCTGGGCGAGACCTGGACCAACAGCCAGGGTGACCTGGTAACCGTCGATCTGCTGGATGCGGCCGGCACGGAGGCTTTCGACGCCGTGTGCTGTGCGGCCGGCGCCCGGTTCATCGGCGGGGTCCTCGCCTGCACGGCGTTGGCGGAGCGGGAATTGACCGGCGGCGCCGTGTATCACGGGTTCACGGCCAGGGACACCCGGACGCCGGGCATCGACACCATGACGGTGGGTTGGTTCGCGAGCCTGGTCCCGGTCACGGTGCCGACCGCGGGAATTACCTTCCCCGAGGCCGCCCGGGCCGCCCAGAAGTCGTTCGACGCGGCCAAGGATCTCGCCGGTGTTCCGGTCGAGCGACTGCTGGAGTTGGGCGCACCCGACGAACTCGGCATCAAGCTGCCCACGCGTCTGCCGATGATGCTGTCCTTCCTCGACTTTCGGAAGATCCCGCTTGCCGGGTTGTGGGCGGAGACCAATTTCGGCACCTACGGCGACAGCCTGTCGCACGGCGGGATCAACATGTGGATCAACCGCCACGCCGAGAAGACGACGGTGACGATGTCCTTCCCGGACAACGCGACGGCGCGCGAGTCCGTGGATCGCTACATCGCGACGTTGGGTGAGATGTTCGCGCGCGTCGTCGACGCCACCGGAGGCCAGCCGGGCATTACCGCGCCGACCAAGAACGACGACGAGGCGGCCTAGCGATGAGCAACCTGCTGGACCTGGCCGACCAGACCCTTTTCCTGGGCGAGCGGGCGACCGCCACGACCAGTGTGTTGCAGGCGATCTGGGTGTACGACCGCCCGATCGACATCGACGGTTTGCGCGCCTTCCATCGCCACCTCGGTCGGGGCCGCTTGCGCCGCCGCATCGAACGGTCCCCGTTGCCGTTCGGCCGGCATCGCTGGGTGGCGCCCACCAGCCAGTCGGACCTCGAGATCGTCGCGACGCCCCGGCCTCGCGACGATCTCGAAGCGTGGCTGGCCGAACAGGCGGGTAAGCGGCCGGATGCCGAGCATGGCCCGGGCTGGCACCTGGGGGTGCTCCCGCTGACCGACGGCGGCGCGGCGGTGAGCCTGGTGGTGACCCACTGCCTCACCGACGGCGTCGGGCTGTGCGAGGCCTTGGCGGATGCGGCGTGCGGCCGCGACGACGCGATCGACTGGCCCGCGGCGGCATCCCGGGGACGGTGGCAGGCGCTGCGGGAGGACGCGCGCCAAAGCGCGCGGGACACAGCCCATGTGGGCCGCGCCGTGGTCGCGGCGGCACGCATGGCCCGGGCCGGCCGCGACGCGACCGCCGTTGCGCCGGCCAACAAGCGGCCCGCGCCGCCCGCCGGGCCGGACCGACCCCTCGAGCTGCCCATGGCGACCATCTTCGTGGACGCCGACGAGTGGGACGCCCGCGCAACCGCGTTGGGGGGAACCAGCAACGCGCTGCTCGCCGGATTGGCGGCCCACCTTGCACAACGCGTGGGCCGGGTCGCCGCGGACGGCACCGTCAACGTGGGGATGCCCGTCAACGAGCGCACCCCGGGCGACACCCGTGCCAACGCCGTCGTCAACGTCGACATCACGGTCGACCCCACGCCCGCGACGACCGACCTGCGCGAGATCCGCGCCGGCATCAAGGAGGCGCTGTCCCGCCACGAGGATGAGCCCGACGAACGCTGGGCCTTGTTGCCGCTGGTTCCCTTGATCCCGCAAGGTGTCATGCGGCGACTGATCGGTGTGGTCACCGGCAGTGCCGTCACCGTCGTGTCGTCCAACCTCGGGTCGATGGACCCGGCCGTCAATAGGCCGGACGGCACCGAGGCCGACCACTTCGCGATGAAGACTGTCTACCCGGGTGTGACCACCGCGACCATGTACCGCACCAACGGCGCGCTGGCGCTGCTGTCGGGCAGGGTGCACGGCCGGGTCTTCGTCTCGTTCCTGGCCTACGAGCTGGGTCGGCACAACTCCCAAGCCGAGTTAGGGCAGCACATTTCGGAGGCCCTGACCGACTTCTCGCTTACCGCCACCTCGGGTTGGGGCCGGCTGCCAACCGGGCCGATGGCCGTCTCTTAACTTCGGGCGCAACGGCCGCTCGGGCAACGACTCCTCCCCTCGAGCGCGCCCTTATATAGGCGCGCCACCGAAGCGACTGATCGGCAAACCCGGCCGCCGCATCGCCGGTCCGACTGGAGCGATGTGGGATGCTTCACAGCACCGCGCAATTGTTGCCTTCGTCGCAACCGTGCGCTACCGTCCTCAGCGGCGACACAGGGGGTGCATAGCGACGCCATAAGTTCGGGTCCCGACATCCGGGAAGCACGTCGCAAAGTATTCAGCCCAAAGGGAATTCGTGCTTGGCTAAAAGCCATGCGAAAAAGCCCGCCTGCATCCCTGCCCCCGCCAAGGCAATTCGGCATCGGAAGAACGGGGACTTAAGCAGATGGTCTCGCTCGGCAACATCAAGGAATGGCAACCGCCCCATGGCCCGGTCACCGCGTGGACGGCCTCACCGCTCACGCAGGAAGCAGCTCGCAACGCGCCACAAAGCGACTGTGCTCCGAGTTACCAGCAGGGGCAACATATTTGGGCCGCCTATCACAGTGGTGCATTGCGCAGGCAGATACCGCGATTGATGATAGTGGCCTGGGACATTCCCGGCGTATGTGACATACCAGCGATGACCGCAGTGGTCAATTCGCATGTCCGTCGCCACGACACCTACCGCAGTTGGTTCGAAATCGAGAACGGTGTAATCGTGCGTCGCGCGATCGACAACCCCGACGCCGTAGAGCTTGTGCCCATGGAGTTCGGACACATGGCCGCCGATCAAGTGCGCAACCATGTGCTGACGGCGACGCCGGGAACGCTCGAATGGGGTTGCTTCACATTCGGAGTCGTGCAGCACGAAGACTATTTCACGTTCTATGCCAGCGTCGATCACCTGCACATCGATGGCCTGTCCGCCGGTGTCATCTTCGTCGATATCCACTTGGCCTATCAGCAACTCATGCAGGGTCACCCGTCCCTCGCGCTTCCCGAGGTCGGGAGCTATCAGGACTATGCCGCGCGACAGCGTGAGAAGGCACGGAGCCTGACGCTGGACTGCCCCGAGGCAAAGGAATGGATTGCGTTCGCCCGCGATGCCGACGGTGACTGGCCGAGTTTTCCTCTCCCCCTTGGGGATACATGGTCCAGCAGCAAGGGCGACTTGTTGACCGTGGAGCTGCTGGACGCCACCGGCACGGAGACTTTCGACGCCATGTGCAGCGCCGCCGGCGCGCGATTCGTCGGCGGAGTTCTTGCCTGCACCGCTTTGGCCGAGCACGAGTTGGCCGGCGGTGAGGTGTTTCACGGGTTCACGGCCAGGGACACCCGGGCGCCCGGCATAGACACCATGACGGTGGGTTGGTTCGCCAGCCTCGTGCCGGTCACGGTGCCGACCGCCGGGACCACATTCGGCGAGGCGGCCCGAGCCGCCCAGAAGTCGTTCGATGCGGCCAAGGATCTTGCCGACGTGCCGGTTGAGCGGGTCATGGAGCTGGCTGCGGCATCGGACGATCTGGAGATAAAGCCGCCCACCCGTTTGCCGATGATGTTGTCGTTCCTCGACTTTCGCAAAATCCCACTCGCCGGCCTGTGGGCTGAGCTGAATTTCGGTACTTACGGTGACAATCTGTCCGCCGGCGGCATCAACATGTGGATCAACCGGCAGGCCGCGAATACCACGGTGACCATCTCCTTCCCGGACAACCCGGTGGCCCGCGAGTCGGTGGATCGCTACATCGCGACGCTGACCCGGGTGTTCGGGCGCGTGGCCACCGGCATCGCACAGCAGGCGGACGTCGTAGCGCCGCGAGGTGGGCCGGCGAGCACGAAAGCCCCAGGGGAAGACGACAACGAGGCGGCCTAGCGATGAGCAACGTGCTGGATCTGGCCGACCAGACCCTCTTTCTCGGTGAGCGAGCAACCGGAACCACCAGCCTCGTGCAATGTGTGTGGATCTACAACCGCGCCGTCGGCATCGACGGCCTGCAAGAGTTCCATCACCATTTGCAGCGGGGCCGGTTATGCCGCCGGATCGAACGGTCCCCGTTACCGTTTGGCCGCCATCGGTGGGTCACGCCCGGCGATCAGCCAGGCATCGAGTTCGTCGCGGTGCCCCGGCCGCGCGATGCCGTCGACTCCTGGCTGGAGGTGCAGGCGGCCAGGCGACCGGACGCCGAACGCGGGCCCGGATGGCAGCTCGCGGTGCTGCCGCTCACCGATGGGGGAGCGGCGGTGAGCCTTGTCGTCACGCATTGCCTCAGCGACGGGGTCGGGTTGTGCGAGGCGCTGGCGGACGCGGCCCAGGGACGCGACCGCGCGAACGGCTGGCCCGCCGCGGGATCGCGGCCGCGGTGGCGGGCGCTGCGCGAGGATGCATACCAAGCCGCGCGCGACGTGCCGCGGGTCGGCCGCGCCGTGGTCGCCGCGGCGCGACTGGCCGGCCGTGGCGGCGGCGGCACCGTGGCCGATGTCCGGTCACCCAACCGGCGACCGCTCACCGGGGCTGACGAAACCGTCGCTCTCCCAACGGCAACCATCTTCGTCAATGCCGACGAGTGGGACGCCCGCGCGAACGCCTTGGGGGGAACCAGCAACGCGCTGCTGGCCGGGTTGGCGGCCCGCCTGGCCCAGCGGGTGGGACGGGTCGCCGCGGACGGCACGGTCACCGTCGGGATACCCGTCAACGAGCGCGGCCCGGCTGATACGCGCGCGAACGCGGTCACCAATGTCGACGTCATGGTGGGCCCCGCGCCCGTGACGGACCTGCGCGAGATCCGCGCCGCGCTAAGGCAGGCGTTGCTCCGCCATCAGGATGAGCCGGACGAGCGCTGGGCGTTGCTCCCGCTCGTTCCTCTGATCCCACGACGCGTCATGCGCCGGCTGATCGGCGTGGCCACCGGAAGCGCAACAGCCGTCGTGTCGTCCAACCTCGGTGCGGTCGACCCGGCTGCCAACCGCCCCGACGGCACGGACGCCGACTACTTCGCCATGAAGTCCCTGTACCCCGGGGTGACTGCCGCGACGATGCGCCGCACGAACGGGGTGTTGGCGTTGCTGTCGGGCAGAATGCGCGAACAGGTGTTCGTTTCGTTCCTGGGCTACGAGGCGGACGGCCAGAACTCGAATGCCGAATTGGGACAACAGATTTCGGGCGCCTTGAGCGACTTCTCGCTCACCGCGACCACGGGGTGGCCCACCGGGTGCCCGGTGTGAGAACGCCGCGTCAGGATTCCGCGCGCGCCTCGGTCGGTCGGTAGAGGTTGGGCTCGGCGAGCTCGTCGAGCAGGGCGGCCAGGTGATCGACGAGCTCTTCCGGTTCGAGTCGGACGTCGCCGGCTAGCCAGGCGCTGATGGTCTGCCCGACGCCGCCGACGACGAAGTGCGCCGCGGCCTTGATGCGGTCATTGGCAGGCACTCGCAGCGCGTCTCCGACGTGCTGGCCGGACAGCATCGCGAACAGCGCGGTGGATTCGGCGCGCTTGCGCACGATCACCGGATCGGCCAGTTGCGTGCTGAACAGCAGGCGCCCGAGGCGCGCGTCGTCGGCGATGGTGCGCACGATGTTGGCCATCCCAGCCCGCGTCTGCTCGTGCGCCGGCACGGCAGCGACTGCGGCCTGGGTGGTGGCCGCCAGCTCGGCGACCACCGAGTCGAACACGGCGGCGACGAATTCGTCTTTGTCGGCGAAGCTTTCGTAGAAATACCTGGCCGCCAGGCCGGCCTGGCGGCACACGCCGCGAACCGTGACCGCGGAGATGTTCTGCTGCTCCGCCCCGAGGAGGTCCAAGCCCGCGGCCAGCAGCCGACTCCGGCGCGTGGCCAGGCGCTGCGCGGCCTCGACGCCGCGGTACGGCCGCGCCCCCGAGGTTTCGCTCATGCGAACCATCTTGACACCAACGCGAGGCCACGACAATATCAGGAAACGCGCGTTCGCACATTCCCGGGCGGCGCCGTTGGAGGGGTTGACCATGGCACTACACGAGGCTGTTCGCGAACCGGTCCGGCACGTCGAGCGCCCCGTCGCCGATGCGCCACGGCGATCCCCCGCGCGGCGGCGCCGACGGCCGCTCGGCATCGACGAGGGGTTGATGGGAGTGGCACTGCTGGCCGGCCCGGCGAACGTGATCATGCAACTGGGGCGCCCCGGTGTCGGCTACGGCGTCATGGAGAGCCGCGTCGAAAGCGGCCGAATCGACCTGCACCCGATCAAGCGCGCCCGCACGACCTTCACGTACCTGGCGGTGGCGACCAGAGGCAGCGACGCCCAGAAGGACGCGTTCCGCCGAGCGGTGAACCGGGCACACGCGCAGGTCTACTCCACCCCCGAAAGTCCGGTGCAGTACAACGCTTTCGATCCCGACCTGCAGCTCTGGGTGGGGGCCTGCCTGTACAAGGGCGGCGTGGACATCTACCGGATGTTCATCGGCGAGCTGGAGGGCGAGGACGCCGACCGCCACTACCGCGAGGGCATGGCCCTGGCCACCACGTTGCAGGTGCCGCCGGAGATGTGGCCGCCGGACCGCGCGGCGTTCGACCGGTATTGGCAGGAGTCGCTGGCCAAGGTGCACATCGACGACGCCGTGCGGGAGTACCTGTACCCGATAGCCGCCAGTCGCATCCCGGGGCTGACGTTGCCCCACCGCCTGCAGCGCGCCTCCGACAGCTTCGCTCTGCTGATCACCACGGGTTTCTTGCCGCAGCGGTTCCGCGACGAGATGCGACTGCCCTGGGATGCCACCAGGCAACGGCGCTTCGACCGGCTGATCGGGACGCTTGCGCTGGTGAACCGGCGCTTGCCGCGGTTCATTCGGCAGTTTCCCTTCAATGTCCTGCTGGCCGACGTCGATCGCCGGATCAGGACGGGCCGCCCGTTGGTGTAGCACCGGGGCGGCCCGGCCCACCCGCCGAGTTGATAACGGAAATCATTTTCATTAAGCTCTCCTCTGCCTGGTAAGACCTCCAGCCCGAGGAGTACCCATGACGGCGCCCATCTGGATGGCCTCGCCACCGGAAGTGCACTCCGCCTCGCTCAGCAGCGGCCCCGGTCCCGCGTCGCTCCTTTCGGCGGCAGGGGCATGGTCCGAACTGAGCGCCGAATACGCCTCGGCCGCAGCACAACTCAGCGGCGTCCTGGCCGCGACGCAGGCTGCCTCGTGGGAGGGGCCCAGCGCGGAATCGTATGTGGCCGCCCATGCGCCATACCTGGCGTGGCTGACGCAAGCCGGTGCGCACAGCGCGGCGACCGCCGCCCAACACGAGACGGCCGCAGTCGCCTACACCGCGGCGCTGGCGGCCATGCCGACGCTGCCGGAACTCGCCGCCAACCACGCCGTCCACGGGGCGTTGGTGGCGACGAATTTCTTTGGCATCAATACGATCCCGATCGCGGTCAACGAGGCCGATTACGCGCGGATGTGGGTTCAAGCGGCCACCACCATGACCACCTACCAAGCGGTGTCCGCCGCGGCTGTGCAGTCCACGCCGCAAACGGACCCCGCCCCGCCGATAGTCAAATCCGATGCCTCCAGCCAAGACTCGGGCGGCGACATCCACGACCCCACGATCGACAACCCGCTCGACGACTTCATCGCCAACATCCTGAGGAACCTCGGCATCAACTGGGACCCCGCGCAGGGCACCGTCAACGGCTTGCCCTACGACGCCTATACCAACGCGGGAGACCCGCTGTTCTGGGTGGTCCGGGCGCTGGAACTGCTGGAGGATTTCCAGCAATTCGGCTATTACCTGGTGCACAATCCGGCGCTGGCGTTCCAGTACATCGTTCAACTCATGCTGTTCGACTGGCCGACGCACATCCTCGAGATCTTCACGAGCCAGCCGGAATTGCTGGCCCCCGCGGTCCTGCTCGCGGCCGCCCCCTTCGGCGCCGTCGGTGGCTTCGCCGGGTTGGCCGGCCTGGCGAGCATGGCCCCGCCCGCCGTCACGCCGGCGCCACTGCCGGCGGCCGCCCCACCGCCCAGTCCCACTCCGGCCGTCGCGGTCGCGCCGTCCACCGTCGCGCCGGCCCCGGCGCCCGCCTCCGCCCCGGCGTCCGCACCCGCTTCGACCGTGACCACCGTCGCCAGCTCCGCGCCACCCGCCCCGCCGCCACCGCACGCCGCGGGTTTCGCCCCGCCCTACGTCATCGCCCCGCCCGGCATCGGGTTCGGCTCGGGCATGGGCGCCGCGGCCAGCTCCAGCGCCAAAAGGAAAGCGCCGGAACCGGATAGCGCCACCGCCGCCGCGGCCGCCGCGGCACGCGGACAGGCCAGGGCGCGACGGCGCAAGCGGGCGACGCGGCGCGACTACGGCGACGAGTTCGCCGACATGAACGTCGGCGTCGATCCGGATTGGGGCGCCCCGGCCGGCGAGCCTTCGGCGCTCGCATCGGAGAACGGCGCGGGAAGGCTGGGGTTCGCGGGCACCGGCCGCCGCGAGGCGACCGCTGCGGCAACGGGACTGGCCACTCTGGACGGTGACGAGTTCGGCGGCGGCCCAAAGATTCCCATGCTGCCGGGGAGCTGGGACGCCGACGGCAGCGAGACGCGGTAGTGCACGTCGCGGCGGCGCTTTAGACCTTGGTGCCCTTCGGGGCGCTGACTTCATAGCTGCCCGAGTCGTCGGTGAAGGTGACCACGAACTGGTGTTTGAGGTGATCGATGGTCACCTGGCAGGTGAAGGTGCCGCCCTTGGTGACGGTCGGGTTCTGCCCGTCGTTGCAGGTGACGTCGCTGACGTCCCGGGCGCCGTAACCCGCCGGGTCGGACAGGACGTGTGCGACGCCGGACTGGACGGCGGCGACATCGAGCTGCCTGGTGACGAAGAATCCCGGCACCCAGAAACCCGCGATGGCCGCGATCGCGGCGGCCACGGCGGCCGCCGCTCCCAGATAGAGCGGCAGGTGCCCGCGGCGGGGTGTCCCGCCGGCCGCACGGAAGGTGGCCGGCGCCCAGGCGTTCGCACCGATGGGCGGCGGCGGGTAAGGCACGGGCTGCGGCCTCCACGCGACGGGCCGGCGCAGCGGTTCGGTGCGCGGCTCGTAACAGCGTCCCGGTGCAACCGGTTGGGGGTTTTGCCGTGGCGCCAGGGGCGGGTGTGGCTGCATCGAGGGGCCCTCTCTTCCGTGCCTCGCGGCGGATCGGCCCGCCACTGCTTCAACTTTAACCGAAGCGGTAGTCGCGCGCAACGCTTTTAAACGGTGCGCCATGGCGTGGTCGAGCGCAGTGACGGCGTCGGGCGCAGTGCCGCTTTGAACTGCGCAGACGTGCCGGGGCTGCGACGCGGTACGGCGTGCAGGCGGGCCAGGGCTCGGCGACACCGCCGCCGCATGGTGGATTTCCCGGGACCGGTGCACGCGGGTCGGATGTAGCATGCAGCAGTGGTGCACCGAGTCCTACCGCAGCAGTGGGGCGCCTACTCGACCGAGGAGCGATCAGTGACATTCGACCAACCGACGACCGCGCTCACCGTGCGGGTCGGCCAGGCGACGCGCACCCTGGCGCCCGCGGCCGGCGTCGCCGTCATCGGGCGCGACGCCGGGACCACGGTAGCGGTGGACGACGAGCGGATCTCGCGGTCACACGTTCGGCTCGAGCCGCACCGCGACGGCTGGCAGGCCTTCGACACCAGCACCAACGGGATGTTCGTCGACGGGATACGTCGCAGCTCGGTACTGATCACCGGGCCCATCACGATCTGTCTCGGCGCCCCCGACGGGGTCCCGGTGACCCTGACCCCGCAGCACCAATCGGACGCGCCACCAGAGGAATCGACCCAAATCATGCGCCCGTTCGAGGCCGAGGACGAGCAGTGGTGGGACAACGAAAGCGACCCCGGCGTCGTGCGCGCGGGCAACGCGGTCGCAGAGCGGCGTCAGCAGCTGGGGATTTCCCAGCGCAGCCTGGACCGCGACGGAATCATCAACGCGGGCGCCCTGATCAATTTCGAGAAGGGTCGCAGCTGGCCGCGCCGCGCCACGCTGGAGAAGCTCGAGCGGGTGCTGGACTGGCCCACCGGCCACATCACCCGAATCCGCCGCGGCGCGACTGCGCCGCCGACCGGTGGTCCCATCAGGACCGGCGGGCCGGTCGCGGGTGCCCTCGAGGAGGCCACCGAGTCGTTCACCGACTCCGTCCAGGCGCCGCTGATGGCCGAGACGGTCGAACTGGCCATGCACACCCTGCACACCGCCATCTCCGAGTTGCCCGAGCCCACCGATCCCGACTTCACCCCCAAGGCCACGAAGACCCTGGCCGACCTGCGCAGACTGGAGCGGCTGGCATCGAGCGCCGCGCGCAACGCCAAGGGCAGCCCGTCGGTCATCCTGGCGTTGAGCGGCGTGCGGCGCAGTTACAACGACTTGATGATGCGCGCGGCGCGTTCACCGGGGGCCACCCTCGGCCAGCGGCTCTACGGCGCCCGCCACCGCGCGGAGTTGAACCTCGAGGAGGCGGCCAACGGCGCCGGCCTGCCGGTGTCCGTCCTCGAAGACGCCGAGGCGGAGCGCTCCATCGCGCCGGAGGCCGCACGGGCCATCGAGAACCTCATCGCCCAGCTGACGATCAGTTAACGCGGCGGTCCGGCGATCCAGGGCGGTGTGGCGGGCGCGGTGTACGCCCGCGCGGCGGCCTGGCGCCGCAAATGCTTTCGCGCATTGTGGTTTTCGAGTAGGGCCACCCAATTCCAGACCAGCACGGAGGCCAAACTCCACCACCCGGCCAGCAGGTTGTGGAGCAGGGCGTTGTCCAGTGCGGCCTCGCATTGGGCGAGCGTCCCGGTGACCGTGTAGGCCTGGTTGAACATCAGAATGACGGCGCCGGTGTGTTTCCTGACCCGCACGGCGAAGAGCGGTTCCGCGCCCCTTGGCGGCGGCGGATAGCCGGGCGGCGGGGCGTGATGCGCCGACGGGTAGGGATGCGCCGGCGGGTGGGGATGCGCGGGCGGGTATTGATGCGGCTGGGGGTAGCCGTAAGCGTGCCGGTGGCCTCGGTGCGGCGCGGACATGATTCCTCCGTAGTGGGTAAGGGTTCGGGTGGGCGACGGGCGAGTCACGCTTGCGAGATCACGGCCGTGGTTTTCGAGACGATGTCGGTCGCTTGGGTGGTGGTGTCGAACCCGCACCACAGGGTGTCGACGATGACGTTGTTGACCAGCCCGATGGCCCGCTGGCAGGTGGGCCCGCGGCCGCTGGGTTGGGTTTGAAGGATGGCCAACGTGGAGTCGCTGGCCTGCAGCTCGCCGAGCTCCCAAACGGTGGGGGCGTGCCCGGGGGCCGTGACGATGATGGAGCGGTTGGCGCAGCCGGACCAGCGCGCTTTGGATTGGCCGAAGAATTGCCGGGCCGAATCGGCGTCACGGAAACCGATCAGGACTTGCATGAGCGCGTGCTCGCGCACGGCGGGTGTGGCGTCGTCGAGTATCTGCCCCTGCACCGCCGTCCAGTTGCTGCCTTTGTACGCGGTGGCTTCGGCGGGCGAGTAGGTATCGACGCAGGCGGGGTTGGACAGCATCTCCTCGTCGTGCCACATCCGCGAGACCGGCTTACGCACCGTCATGCCGGTGGTGTGCGCGATCGTGTTCACGTCGTCCTCCTTGAGCAGCAGGTCGGCGAGGTGCTGGGGCAGGATCGCCGGCGGTTGCCAGCGGCCCAGGTCCGCGGCGGCCGCCGGGCGCCCGCTGGTGGTCGCGGTGCACCCCGTCAGCAGCAGGGCCAGGCCGACGGTGGCAACCAGCGCCCAGCGCACGGCGGGTGCCAGGTGCGGTCCGCGCCTCGCGGTGCCCGACCCGGGTGCGCCGCTCGACGGTTTGGCGTGGTGTTGCAGCGATGCAGCGCTCATGGGGTCCTCCTGCCAGGTCGTCCGGTCATGGTGGAACGCTAGCAATAAAAACGGAGCGGTGCAACGTTTCAAAACATTGCGCACCGCAGAACGCTGTGTTTCAATTCGGAGCAATGCGGCGGAGGCGCCGCACACGACAACCCGTTCCGAAGGACCGCACATGCCCAACCACCCGCACCCGCCGATGACCCACCCGACACCGCCGAACCCGGAGCAGGTCACCGCGGTCTTGCCGCGCCGGCCATTCGCGATGGCGGGCCCTCCGCCGAGACCGCCCCTGCTGCCGGGGGCGCCCGCCTGGGGACCCTCGCCCGGATACCCGCCGGCGTTCGTCCCCGCGCCTTCGCGGCGCTGGCCCACCTGGGCGCAGATCGCGGTGGGGGCCGCGGTCGTGGTCACCCTGGGGGCCGCGGGCCTGGCGATCAACGTCGCAGCCAGCCCCGACGACACGGCGAGCTCGACGGTCCTGCCGGCGCCGAAGACTTCCGCGGCGCCGGTCAGCCCGGGCCCGGCACCGGAGGCGCCCACGGTGCCGTTGTCGGCGCTGCCCGGCCTGTTGCTGGACGTCGCGATGATCAACAGCATCGAGGGCGCCACCGATATCGCGCCCGCACCCGACTCGGGCAACGACCACACCGCCTACAGCGGCCTGACGACCGACCGGCCCGAATGCGGTGAGATCCAGGCGCCCGCACTCGAGTCGGAACTCGACGGCAGCGGCTGGATCGGTGTTCGGACCCAGTCGCTGCAGGACCGCGACGGCGCCCGGCACCTCAACCACAGCGCCGCGATCTACTTCGGCACCGCGAAAGCGGCCAACGACTTTGCCGCCAAGCAGGCGCAGGCGTGGCCGAGATGCAACGGCGCCAGCCTGCACCTGACCACCCGCCGGGAGCCGACCAGCGTCTGGACAGCGGGCACCGCCACCAACCGTGACGGAATGCTGAGCATCACCAACACCCAGGAGGGCGCCGGAGGCTGGCAGTGCCAGCGAGCCCTGGCGGCGCGCAACAACATCGTCATCGACGTGCGCAGCTGCGGCGAGAACCGCACCGATCAAGCGATCACGATCGCCACGCGGATGGCCGAGCGCGTCACCACCGGCTGACCGCCGAACTCATCGCGAAGGAGGGATGATGATCAGCCCTGGCAAAATCGGCGAACGAATCTGATGCGCTGGTGGTAGCGACTACCATTCTGCTGGTCTGGTCGGGATCGCCGCGGGTGGCCTGCAGTGGGCGCCGAAACGAGGGGACAGGGATGGGGGATCGGCACGCGCCGCGTAACCGCTCCCCGCGGATCGGCCAGCTGCACCGCACTGCCGCCCGGGCCGACGCAGGGGCCGAATGGTGCCGAATCCGCGAGGACCAGAAACGGATTCGCGCCCGGCTGCGATCGCCGGCGTTGCTGATCGTCACGCTCGCCGCGGTGACCGCACTGGGCGTCGGCTGCTCGACCGTGGTCACCGGCAACGCCGTCAAGTCGGGCGGCCCCGCGCCACCGGCGGCCAACGTGGCGCTGCTCGATCCCGGCAACTATCCGCGCCGACCGCGCCCGCCGCTGGGCACCGTTGCCGACGACGCGGCCGGGCGCCGGACCGAAGCCCAGCGGATGGCGGACATGGTGGCAGGCCCGTGGCAGGTCGACGGGACGTTGATCAGCCCGCTGAGCGCCGAAATCGCCCCCACCACAGCACTTCCCGAGGCGGGACGGCTCTCGGCGCTGGTGCGCGGTGACTCGATCGCCGCGATCGCCGCGGCGCATCACTTCGTGGCAGGCTTCGTCAGTGGGCGCGTCACCCCGCCACCGCCACGCGGCCAGCCCCCGACCGACAAACCCAAGATCCTCGACAACGGTGTCTTCCGATTCCCCGGCGCACAGGACGCCAGCGACGCCGCCGCTGCCATGGCCGCCGCCGACCTGGCCACCATCCGGCCGGGCAACATCCCCGCCACCCGGCTGCCGATCCCGCGCTACCCCGACACGGTGGCGAACGTGGCGCCGTTGTCGGGCGGCTTCGAAGCCGAAGCGTTCACCGCGCACGGCCCCTACGTGTTCTTCCAGTTCGCCGGCTCCAAAGAGAGCGCCGGCGCGGCCGCCGACCTGATCGCCAAAACCCTTGACCTGCAAGGCCCGATGGCCGACCACTTCCAGGCCACCCCGGTGGACCAGCTGGCCGCCCTGCCCGCCGACCCGACCGGACTGCTGGCCCGCACCGTGCCCGCCACCGACCCCGGCGCCAACCAGGCCACGGTCTATCCACCGCACGGCGCGCTGCATTTCCGGCCCGACCCCGTGGCCACCGAGGCGATGTTCGCCGACGCCGGCATCGGTCACGTCGCCGCCGACCGCACCACCGTCTACGAGGCCGTCGACACCACCGGCGCCCAGCGGGCCGCCGACGGGCTCGCCCGCATCGACGTTCCCTTCCTGGGCTACCGCTCCGCCCCCGGCGTCAACGGGCTGCCCTCGGCGCGCTGCTTCGACCGCGGGCCCGATACTTCCGAGTTGGGCTCGGTGCGCTTCCTGTGCCTCGGCACCGCCGACCGCTACGCGTTCAAAGTCACTGCCGCCCAAGAGGTAGAGGCGCACCAGATCGTCGCGGCCCAATACCTGATGCTGACGGCGCCATGACGAGCCTTACCCGCCCGTTGGCCCTCGCCGTCGCGGTCGCGGCGCTGACGGTCGCGTGCAGTTCGACCGTCGCGGGAACCGCCGTCAGGGCCCCGGGGACGGACGGTTCCGACGGCGTCGACCTCGCCCTGCTCGACGCCGGGAACTTCCCCACCACCCCGCGCGACCCCCTGGGCACGGCCGGCGACGCGCTGCGGGGCGGCTGGGCCGAAGGACGCCGCCTGGCCGGCGCCGTCGTCGGTCCCTGGGAGGTCGACCGTGACCTGACGGCTTACGCCCAAATCGATTCCGGCGTGGTCAAAGACACCGACGGGGTGAACGCGCTGCTGGGCATCCCGATGGGCGACGCGCTGCGGGGCCATAACCTGGTGGCCGGGTTTTCCAGCTCACGGCATACCGACAAGGGCCCCTACAAGGGTCTGCTCAACATTGTGTTGGAGCTGGCCAGCCCCGCCGACGCGATCGCCGCGGCCGCCGACATGGCCGCCAAGGGCACCACCCTGACGATGCCATTTGACAGTAAACCGCTTCCCACACAGCCCTTTTCGATTCCACGTTATCCGGGGACGGCCGCACTGACTTTCCGCTGGACCGCACAGTACCCCGCCCCGGGCGGCCCACGCTTCTCGGTGACCGCCCTGAGCGCCCACGGCCAATACCTCCTCGCCCAAACGGCGACGTCGGACGACACGGCCGACGTCGCAGCGCAATTCATCGCCACCACCCTGGATCTGCAGCAGCCCCTAATCGATGCCTTCAAGCCCACTCCGCCGGATCGGATGGCTCAGCTGCCGTTGGATCCCGACGGGTTGATGGCGCGCACCGTGCCGCCCCGACAGGAGAACGAGTCGATCAACGACGGCATCTATGACGCGCACGGAGCGTTACACCTGGAGGCCGATGACCCGGTGCACCTACAGGCATTGTTCAAGTCCGCCAACGTACAAGAGGTTGCCTACGTGCTGGAAACGAGGGTCTATCAGACCCCGGACGCCGGGGCGGCGGCGCGCATCGTCGCCGACATGTCCGGCCCACACCAAGTCGGCGGGATAAGCGGGATGCCCAAGGCGAGATGCTTCAATGAGGCGTTGGGCTACTGGTGCGTGGCGCGCGCGGATCGCTACGCCTACGAGATGCAGAACGAGCAGGAGAACGCGCTGCACCAGATGATGGCCGCCCAATACCGCTTGCTCACCGGGAAATGAGCGCCTGATGCCTCTCGCCGTCGGAACGGTCATCGCCGGGTACCGTATCGAAGGTGTGCTCGGTTCCGGGGGGATGGGCACGGTGTACCTGGCCCGCCACCCGACACTGCCCCGCAGCGACGCGTTGAAGATCCTGTCCGCCGAGCTTTCCGTGGACCACCAGTTCAGGGTCCGCTTCACCCGCGAGGCCGACCTGGCCGCCACCTTAAACCATCCGAACATCGTGCGCGTGTACAACCGCGGCGAAACCGACGACGGGCACCTGTGGATCGCCATGGAGTACGTCGAGGGAACCGCGGCCAACGACCTGGACCGCGCCAACCTCACCCCGGCCCGCATCGTGCGCATCGTCACCGACGTCGCCGCCGCACTCGACTACGCGCACTCCCGGCGGGTGCTGCACCGCGACATCAAACCCGGAAACTTCCTGGTAGCAGCGCCGGGCAGCGACCACGAACGAGTCTTGTTGGCCGACTTCGGGATTGCGCGCGCCCTCGACGACGCCACCACGCTGACCGCCACGGGCTCGATGGTCGGCACCGCCGCCTATGCCGCCCCGGAGACGATCGAGGGCCGGGCGGCCGACCCCCGCAGCGACATCTACTCGTTGGGGTGCGCCCTGTTCAGGCTGCTGACCAGCCGCACCCCCTACGAGGACAACTCGTTGTCGGCGATGTTGGCCGGACACCTGATGCGGCCCGTTCCGCACCCCACCGACGTCAACCCCGCCCTGCCCCGCGAGATCGACGACGTGATCGCCCGGGCGCTGGCCAAGGACCCCGCCGAGCGCTTCCAGACCGCCGGCGCACTGGCGGCTGCCACCGCCGCAGCGTTGACCGGCACCCCGGCGACGCGTCCCGGCCCCACCGGGCCACCGGCAAGCAACGCGATCAATCCAACCAGCAACGCGACCAATCCAACGGTGACGTATCCGCCAACCGTGCCCCCCGGGCTGGCATCGGCGCCCGGGTGGCCCGCGTACGACCCCCGCGGGGCGGCCGGGCCCCCGCACCACGCCGCGCCCCAACAGTTCGCGGGCATGCCCCCGTCGTTAGGCGGGCCCCACATCTCACCGAAAGCCAAGCGGCGCAAACGGACTCGTCTCGTCGTGGCCGCGATCGTTCTTGTCGCGGCGCTGGCCGCCGCCACCGTCGTGGGCATCCATCTGTTCGGCGGCAGCGGCGGTGGCCTGGGCCCCTATGAACCGCAAACGCTCGCAACCAAATTCGGCACCGTCAAGATCCAACACCGCCCGATGGCCGTCGCCGCGCTGGGGCCCGGCGATCCCGATGCCGTCCTGTCGCTGGGCGCTCAGCCCGTCCTGATGAACGCGGCCAACGCCACCGTTCCGAATTGGCTGCAACCACTGGTGCACTCATCCCCGCCGGTCTTCGCCGCAGCCGACACCGCGGCGATCGCCGCCGCCAAGCCCGACCTGATCATCGACACCGGTGACATCGACCAACCCACCTATAACGCGCTGTCGGCCATCGCGCCCACTCTCGCCCAGCCCGCCGACAACACCGGAGACTGGACCTGGCAGGCGCAGCTGAATTGGATCGCCACCGCCCTCGGCCGCACGGGCACGGCCAAAACCCTTATCGACAAGGCGCAATCCGAACAGAACACCATCCGCTCCGAGCACGGTGCCTTTTCCGGGAAGTCCATCGTGGTGGTCAACTACACCGGCACCGCCACGACGGCCGCCGTGACCCCCTCTCCGCCGAGCGGCTACCTGGAGAGCATCGGCTTCACCTACAACGCCTATTACAAGCGCAGCCCCGGCGGTCCGGCGCAAGTCCCGTTCGACATCAACGACACTGACTACCTCTCCCAGCGCAGCGACGTCATGTTGCTGCTGCGCACCGACCCGGCTGCCGGCGGCGGGGGATACGCCGGCCTGCCCGCCAGATACAGCAGTTTCGGTGGCACCCTGGTCATCATCGACGACCCCGCCACCATCGTCGCCCTCAACTCCGGCGGCCCGGCCGCCACCACTTATCTCAACAGCGCGCTGGTCACCAAGCTCGCCAACCAGATCCACTGACGATGCCGCTCAACGAGCCGCATCGATGGTTCAAGACCGTTGCCGTCGCTGCGGCGATCGCCTCGCTCCTCGTCACGTCGCAACCGCAGGCAGAGAGGACCGGCCGCCGCCGAACCGCTCGGTGTATGCCCCGTGCCCACCCTCGTCGTCACGGATCCGCACGCGGTGATGTGCTGTGCGCTGTGCCCCGTCACCTGTGCGCGATGCGGGGCTGCGATGTGAGGAGGGAGTCGAACCCCCTGCACTGCCCTTCGTGCGCCAGGAGAGACCGGACTTGGCCCGCCGGCCAGGGCTCGTGCGCGCCTCCGCGACGCCTACCTGCTATACCCCGGCTCCCTTACTCCAACAGGTCTACCTCCCAGTTCGATCGCTGGATCCGCACGTCGAGCTCGCGAAGCTCGCGGGCCACCTGATCAGCCTGGGCGCGCACATCGGCAACGGTCAAGGCGGACAACATCTTTAGCTCGGACCGCAGTTGACGAGAGTAGCCCTGCTGGGAGCTCCCGGCAGCAGCGTCCGCTGCGCTTTTGAGGACATGGTGACGCCAGCGCAGAGCGTCGCGGCGCGCCAACGCGTCGGTCAGCGTGCCGTCCGCGCCGATCGTCGTCGCCGCGTTCGTGCGATTGATCCGCCGGATCAAGACCTCGTACTCGCCCAGCACGCCCTCGACCTCGGCGAGCAACGCCGCCGCGTCTTCGGCGGGTTCTTCGCCCTCCTGATAGCGGGCACTGCTCACGATGCGTGTGCGCAACTGTTCGATACGCCGCAGCGCATCGGCCCGCAATGACAACGCCTCGGCCAACTTCACAATGTTCCCCCTCCGGTGGGCGGCGCAACCGCCTAACCAGGATAGGTCCGAGAAAGGCTGCTCAGCTGCCTCCGCCGACCCCGCGGCCGGCCACTGACCGGCCGCCGGTCGCCGACCGCCGGTACTGTCGAATTCGTGCGTAGTGAAGGCGATACCTGGGACATCACAACAAGTGTCGGTTCGACGGCCTTATTCGTGGCGACCGCCCGAGCGCTCGAGGCGCAGAAGCCGGACCCGCTGGCCGTCGACCCTTATGCGGAGCTGTTCTGCCGCGCCGTGGGCGGGTGGGCGGCCGACGTGCTCGACGGCAAGCTCCCCGACCACCAGCTGAAGACTCCGGACTGGGGCGCGCATTTCGTCGACTTCCAGGGCGCCCGCACCAAATACTTCGACGAGTACTTCCGCCGCGCCGCCGGCGCGGGCGTGCGCCAGGTGGTCATCCTGGCGGCCGGACTGGACTCGCGCGCCTACCGGCTGGACTGGCCCGCCGGGACGGCGATCTTCGAGCTGGACCAACCGCAGGTCCTCGACTTCAAGCGTGAGGTGCTCTCCGGGCACGGCGCCCAACCCAAGGCCGAGCGGCGCGAGATCGCGGTGGACCTGCGCGACGACTGGCCGCAGGCCCTGCGCGACAGCGGCTTTGATCCCGCCAGGCCGTCGGCGTGGATAGCCGAAGGCTTGCTCATCTACCTCCCGGCCGCCGCGGAGGAGCAGCTGTTCACCGGCATCGACAACCTGGCCGCCGCCGGCAGCCACGTCGCGGTCGAGGACGGCGCGCCGCTCGACCAGGACGACTTCGAGGCCAAACGCGAGGCGGAACGCGCCGACGGTGCCGAGCGTCCGTTCTATCAGTTGGTCTACAACGAGCGGATCGCACCGGCCACGGAGTGGTTCGGTGACCGGGGCTGGACCGCCGTCGGCACCCCGCTTGCCGAGTTCCTGGCCCAGAACGGCAGGCCGGTGCCCGGGCCCGACACGGATGCAGGGTCGATGGTCTCGCGTAACACGCTGGTGAGCGCCGTCAAGGGCTGACCCGACCCCCGGGCTTTTCATGTGTTCTCGATGAGTTGATCCCGCGCGGGAACTTTCGCGTGCCCGCCCCCGACTAATACCGGGCTGATCGGTGTGCCGCCCAACAGCCCGGGCGGCACGGTCTCAGCCCGGCGAGGAGTCGCGGGATGACCGCACCGGTGTGGATGGCGCTGCCCCCGGAGGTCCATTCGGCCCAGCTGAGCAGTGGCCCCGGCCCGGCCGGCCTACTGGCCGCCGCGGCCGCGTGGAGTTCACTGAGCACCACGTACGCCTCGACGGCGGACGAGCTCTCCGCGACCCTGGCCGCCGCGCAGGCCGGCGCCTGGGAGGGACCCACCGCCGAGCAGTACGCGGCCGCCCACGCGCCCTACCTCGCCTGGTTGATGGGGGCCAGCGCCATCAGTGCGGCGACCGCCGCCCGCCACGAGACCGCGGCGACGGCCTACACCGTGGCGCTGGCCGCGATGCCGACGCTGCCCGAGTTGGCGGCCAACCACACCGTTCACGGCGTGTTGGTGGCGACGAACTTCTTCGGCATCAACACCATCCCGATCGCGGTCAACGAGGCCGACTACGCGCGGATGTGGGTCCAGGCGGCCACCACGATGTCCACCTACCAGGCGGTCTCCACCGCCGCGGTGGCTTCGGCGCCGCAAACGGGGCCCGCGCCACAAATCGTGCAGGCCGCCGACAGCGGCCAAGACAGTGACGACGACGGAATCATCGACAACGACGGCGGCAACCCGTACCAGCTCAGCTGGTGGATCAACCGATTCACGGAGGTTTTCCAGACCATAGCCAGAGATTTGGCGGAGTTTCGCACGGACCCGGCCGACGCCTTAGAGGATCTGCTACAAGACATTTTCGGGCCCGCCGGACTCATCGCTGACGAGTTCACCCACGTGGGCGAGGCCCTTCAGGCGTTCCCACAGCTCGCCGCCGTGCCGTTCATCGTGCCGGGTGGATTTGCGGGGGGCATAGCCGGCTTGAGTCTGATGGCCGGAATCCAGCCTGCCCCAGTTCCCGTCGCTGCGCCGGCTCCGATGGCGCCGGCACCCGATGCGCCAGTCGTCAGCCGCGCTCCGGTTGTAGCGAGCGCTGCCCCGGCCACGGCGCCGGCACCGTCTTCGCCCCCGACCTCGGCCCCGGCACCCGCGCCGGCCTCGGCGCCGGCACCCGCGGCCCCACCGTCGCCACCCCCCGCCGGCGTCGAAGGCGCCGCGTTCCCATACCTGGTCGGCGGGCCGACCGCGGGTTTCGGTTCGGGAACCAGTGCCGGCGTGCCGCGCAAGGCGCCGGAGCCCGATTCCGCGGCGGCCACGGCGGCGGCCGCGGCATCGGCTCGGGAGCAGCGGCGGGCGCGTCGCCGCCGGCAGGCGGGCCTGCAAGATCGCTACCGCGGCTACGAGTTCATGGATCTGGACCCCGATGGCGAGCCCGAGGATCCGGCGGCGCCGGCCAGCTCCTCGCTCGCATCGGATCGGGGCGCCGGAGCCCTGGGTTTCGCCGGAACCGCGAGCAAGGGTTCCGCCCGGGCGGCGACCGGGCTGGCGACGCTCACCGGCGATGACTTCGGCGGTGGGCCCGTGCTGCCCCTGCTGCCCGGCTCCTGGGAGGGGGACTAGCGGCGCGCACGCCGCGGGCCGGAACTTTTCGGGCGTGCCGGACGACTATTGGCTGCGTTCTCGGATTGCTAATGAAAATGATTTTCGATAAGCTCGGGCCGCTCGGCGGGGCCGGTGGTGGCCCGCCGATCCGTCGGAGCCGGGGGAACGGACCGAAAATGCGGACGGGAGTACGCCTGAACTCCCTCATTCGCGGTGATGAGCTGGGAGTGATGTGGTGAGTCGGACGGGCCCTCGCGCCTCGACACTTAGCTTATGCAATGCTAACTTCAGGCGGGTTAGGTTAGGGGAGGCTACACAAATGGAGAGACGTGGCCGTGGAACTCGGTGACACCGGCGTGCTCGCCGCTCAGCCCGTCAATTCACGTGCGGATGCCAGGGTTGATGGCGACGTCGTCAGCCGGTTCGCCACGTGCTGCCGCGCGCTCGGCATCTCGGTCTACCAGCGCCAG
This sequence comes from Mycobacterium sp. E3305, assembly GCF_001666785.1. Lineage (NCBI taxonomy): Bacteria > Bacillati > Actinomycetota > Actinomycetes > Mycobacteriales > Mycobacteriaceae > Mycobacterium > Mycobacterium sp. E3305. The sequence goes on from NZ_LZJA01000208.1 coordinate 31,091, forward strand.
CGCCCGGCCGACCTGACCGCCGCCCGCTCCGGCTTCACCGCGCTGACCCGGGTCGCCCACGACCAGTGCGACGCCTGGACGGGCCTCGCGGCCGCCGGCGATGTGTCCCTGCGGGTGCTGGAGGCGGTGTCGCGCACCGCGAGCACGGCCGGGGTGTTGCAGCGGAAGGTGGATCTGGCGCCGGGCGAACTGGGCTTCCGCTATGACACCGGGCTGTACCTGCAGTTCCGCGCCGCCACCCCAGACGATTTCCACCTCGCCCACGCGGCGGGCCTGGCGTCGACCGGGGATGCGGCGCGGCTCGCCGAAGCCGACCAGATCGTCACCGGCCTGACCGCGCGCCGCCCGAGCTGGCGCGAGGCCCGCTGGGTCGCCGTCGTCCTCAACTACCGCGCCGAGCGCTGGTCGGACGTCGTCAAGTTGCTGACGCCGGTCGTGAACGACGCCGGGCTCGACGAGGCGTTCGCGCACGCGGCCAGGATCGCCCTGGGGACCGCGCTGGCGCGGCTGGGCATGTTCGCCCCGGCGCTGTCGTACCTGGAGGAGCCCGACGGTCCGGTCGCGGTCGCGGCGGTCGACGGGGCGCTGGCCAAGGCGCTGGTGTTGCGGGCGCACGTCGACGAGGAGTCGGCGAGCGAAGTGCTCCAGGATCTGTACGCGGCCCACCCGGAAAACGAACAGATCGAACAGGCCCTGTTGGACACCAGCTTTGGGATCGCGACCACCACCGCGGCGCGGATCGAAGCGCGCACCGACCCCTGGGACCCGGACACCGAGCCCAGCGCGGAGGACTTCGTCGATCCCGCGGCCCACGAGCGCAAGGCCGTGTTGCTGCACGAGGCCGAAGTCCAGCTGGCCGAGTTCATCGGCCTCGACGAGGTCAAGAACCAGGTGTCGCGGCTGAAGAGCTCGGTCGCCATGGAGCTGGTGCGCAAGCAGCGCGGCCTCGCTGTCGCACAGCGCGCCCACCACCTCGTGTTCGCCGGGCCGCCCGGCACCGGTAAGACCACGATCGCCCGCGTGGTCGCCAAGATCTATTGCGGCCTCGGGCTTTTGAAGCGGGAAAACATCCGCGAGGTGCACCGCGCCGACCTGATCGGCCAGCACATCGGCGAGACCGAAGCCAAGACCAACGCGATCATCGACAGCGCACTCGATGGGGTGCTGTTCCTCGACGAGGCCTACGCCCTGGTGGCCACCGGCGCGAAGAACGACTTCGGGCTGGTCGCCATCGACACCCTGCTGGCACGGATGGAGAACGACCGCGACCGGCTGGTGGTGATCATCGCGGGATACCGGGCCGATCTGGACAAGTTCCTGGACACCAACGAGGGTCTGCGTTCCCGATTCACCCGCAACATCGACTTCCCTTCGTACGCACCGTCGGAACTCGTCGAGATCGCGAACAAGATGGCCGAGCAGCGCGACAGCGTCTTCGAACAGGCCGCGCTCCACCACATGGAGGCGTTGTTCACCAAGCTGGCCACCGAGTCGACGCCCGACGCCAACGGAATCTCGCGGCGCAACCTGGACATCGCCGGTAACGGTCGATTCGTCCGCAACATCGTCGAACGCTCCGAGGAGGAGCGCGAATTCCGGCTCGACCATTCGGAGCACGCGGGCACCGGGGAATTCAGTGACGAGGAGCTGATGACGATCACCGACCAAGACGTCGAGAACTCGGTGGAGCCGTTGTTGCGCGGACTCGGGCTGTCGGTGCCGGCATGACGAATCCCGAATCCGACGATCGGCGTTCGTTCGCGTCGCGCACGCCGGTCAACGACAATCCCGACAAGGTCGAGTATCGCCGCGGCTTCGTCACCCGGCACCAGGTCAGCGGCTGGCGGTTCGTGATGCGGCGCATCGCTTCCGGGATCGCCCTGCACGACACCAGGATGCTGGTCGACCCGCTGCGCACCCAGTTGCGCGCGGTGCTGATGGGCGTGGTCCTGCTCGCCACCGGCCTGGCGGGCTGCTTCGTGTTCTCGCTGATCCGTCCCAACGGGACGGTGGGCACCAACGCCGTGCTCGCCGACCGGTCGACGGCCGCCCTGTACGTGCGGGTGGGCGAACAGCTGCATCCGGTGCTCAATCTGACGTCGGCCCGGTTGATCGTCGGTAAGCCCGTCAACCCGACAACGGTGAAAAGCACCGAGCTGGACCGGTTTCCGCGCGGAAACCTGATCGGTATCCCGGGCGCACCGGAGCGCATGGTGCAAAACACCACGCGCGATGCCAACTGGACCGTGTGTGACGGCATCGGCGGGACGGCGCACGCCATCCACAGCACCGGCGTCACGGTGATCGCCGGACGCCCCGACAGCGGCGGTGCCCGCGCGGCGAAACTCGACGCCAAACAGGCCGTCCTGGTCGATAGCGGCAACAGTACCTGGCTCCTCTGGGACGGCAGGCGCAGCCAGCTCAACCTGGCCGATCACGCGGTCACCAACGCGCTTGGCTTGGGACTCAACAACACTGAGGTGCCCGCGCCGCGGCCCATTGCACTGGGATTGTTCAACGCCATCCCCGAAGCGCCGTCGCTGACGGCGCCCGCCATCCCGAACGCCGGCGCGCCGGCTGGCTTCAGCGTGCCTGCGCCGATCGGGGCAGTGGTGGTTTCCTATGCCCTGGAACAGAATTCGTCGGGTGCGCCGCGCTACTACGCGGTGTTGCCGGACGGCCTGCAGCCCATCTCCCCGGTGCTCGCGGCGATCTTGCGCAACACCAACTCCTATGGGCTGGACCAGCCGCCTCGGCTGGGCGCCGACGCGGTGGCGAAGCTGCCGGTGTCCCGGATGCTCGACACCGCGCGCTACCCCGACCAGCAGATCACCCTCGTCGACGCGGCCAAAGATCCCGTCACGTGCGCCTATTGGAGCAAGCCCGGCGGCGCCGCCACCAGCTCGCTGAGCCTGCTGGCCGGCTCGGCCCTGCCGATACCCGAATCGATCCGCACCGTCGACCTGGTCGGCGGCGCCTCCCCGGCCACCGCGACGCGCGTCGCCCTGGCGCCGGGCACCGGCTACTTCGCCCAGACCGTCACCGGCGGCGCCGGCGCGCCCGGCACCGGGTCGTTGTTCTGGGTGTCCGACACCGGAGTTCGCTACGGCATCGACAACGAGGCGGAGACCTCGGCCGCCGGGCGTGGCAAAACCGTTGAGGCCCTGGGCTTGAGCGAGCCCGCGGTGCCCGTACCCTGGTCGGTGCTCTCGCTGTTCGCGACCGGCCCGACGCTGTCGCGGGCGGACGCGCTGCTGGCACACGACGGACTGGCGCCCGACACCAAGCCCGGCCGCGTGGCATCAGCAGAGGGAGCGCCCCGATGAGCCGACTCATCTTCGAAGCCCGCCGCCGGCTGGCGCCGCCGGTCACCCGCAAGGGCACCATCAACATCGAGGCGCCGCCCGAGTTGCCACGGGTGATCCCGCCGTCGTTCCTGCGCCGCGCGATGCCGTACGTGCTGGTGATCCTGATCGTCGGTATGGTCGTCGCGCTGTTCGCCACCGGGATGCGGCTGATCTCGCCGCAGACGCTGTTCTTCCCGTTCGTGCTGCTGCTGGCGGCCACCGCGATGTATCGCGGCAACGACAACAAGACGCGCACCGAGGAGGTCGACGCCGAACGCGCCGACTACCTGCGCTACCTCTCGGTGGTCCGCGACAACATCCGCACCCAGGCCGCTCAGCAACGGGCGGCCGCCGAGTGGTCGCACCCCGACCCGGTGGCCCTGGCCGCCGTGCCGGGGTCGCGCAGGCAATGGGAGCGCGATCCGCATGACCCGGACTTCCTGGTCCTGCGCGCCGGCCGCCACCAGGTGCCCCTGAGCACCGCGCTGCGAGTGAACGACACCGCGGACGAGGTCGACCTGGAGCCCGTGTCGCACAGCGCATTACGCGGCCTGCTCGACACCCACCGCGTCGTGCGCGACGTGCCCACCGGGATCGACCTGACCAAGGTCTCGCGGATCACCGTGCTGGGTGAGCCCGATGAGGCGCGGGCGGCGATGCGCGCCTGGCTCGCCCAGGCCGTGACGTGGCACGACCCGACCGTGCTTGGGGTGGCCCTGGTCTCCCGCGACCTGGAGAGCCCAGACTGGTCCTGGCTGAAATGGCTTGCACACGTGGATGTTCCGGGTGAGTTCGACGGCGTGGGCCCGGCGCGCCTGCTGTCGACCAACCCCGACGAGCTGGTCCTGCTGCTGGGCCCCGCGTTCGTCGACCGGCCGGCGTTCACCGGCGAGCCCGCGGACGCGCTGCGGCACCTGCTGATCGTCATCGACGACCCCGACTTCGACCTGAGCACCTCGACGCTCGCGCTCGGCCGCGCGGGAGTCACCGTCGTGCACCGCTCCGCCACCCCGCCGCACCGCGAGCAGTATTCGGACCCGGAGAAGCCGATCCTGCGCGTCGCGAACGGCGCGATCGAGCGCTGGCAGACCGGCGGCTGGCAGCCCTACATCGACGACGCCGACCTGCTCGGCGCCGACGAGGCGGCCCACCTGGCTCGCCAGCTGTCGCGCTGGGACTCCAACCCGACCCACACCGGGCTGCGCTCGGCGGCCACGCGCGGCGCCACCTTCACCACCCTGCTGGGCATCGGCGACGCCTCGCGGCTGGACGTGCCCACGCTGTGGGCGCCGCGCCGCCGCGAGGACGAGTTGCGCGTGCCCATCGGCGTCACCGCGACCGGTGAACCGCTGTTCTTCGACCTGAAGGACGAAGCCGAGGGCGGCATGGGCCCGCACGGTCTGATGATCGGTATGACGGGATCGGGCAAGTCGCAGACGCTGATGTCGATCCTGTTGTCGCTGTTGACAACCCATTCGGCCGACCGTCTGATCGTGATCTACGCCGACTTCAAGGGTGAGGCCGGCGCGGACAGCTTCCGCCATTTCCCACAGGTGGTCGCGGTGATCTCCAACATGGCCGAGAAGAAGTCGCTGGCCGACCGGTTCGCCGACACGCTGCGCGGTGAGGTGGCCCGCCGCGAAACACTGCTGCGCGAGGCTGGCCGCCGCGTGCAGGGCAGCGCGTTCAACTCGGTGGTGGAGTACGAGGGCGCGATCGCGGCGGGGCACGACCTGCCGCCGATCCCGACGCTGTTCGTGGTCGCCGACGAGTTCACCCTGATGCTGGCCGATCACCCCGAATACGCGGAGTTGTTCGATTACGTTGCCCGCAAGGGCCGCTCGTTCCGCATCCACATCCTGTTCGCGTCGCAGACGCTGGACGTGGGCAAGATCAAGGACATCGACAAGAACACCTCGTACCGCATCGGCTTGAAGGTGGCCAGTCCCAGCGTTTCCCGCCAGATCATCGGCGTGGAGGACGCGTACCACATCGAATCGGGCAAGGAGCACAAGGGCGTGGGCTTCCTGGTGCCCGCCCCGGGCGCGACCCCGATCAAGTTCCGCAGCACCTACGTCGACGGCATCTACGACCCGCCGCAGAAGGCCAAGGCCCTTGTGGTGCAGTCCGTTCCGGAGCCCAAGCTTTTCACGGCCGGACGGGTGGAACCGGAGCAGGACATGGTGATCCCGGCCGCCGAGGACGAGGAATTCACCGGCCCGCCACGCAAGCTGATCGCCACGATCGGCGACCAGCTGGCGCGTTACGGTCCGCGAGCCCCGCAGCTGTGGCTGCCGCCGCTGGACGAGCCGATCCCGCTGACCGCGGTACTGGCCCGGGCCGGGGTGCCGCAGCGCCAGTGGCAGTGGCCGCTCGGCGAGATCGACAAACCCTTCGAGATGCGCCGGGACCC
>NZ_LZJA01000209.1:0-41208 GCF_001666785.1 Mycobacterium sp. E3305
ATCTTCCTGCGTCGGCAGCTGGCCGCCCGGAAAAATCTCGGTGCCGATGAATCGCGCGAATCTCACATCGCTCATCGTCAGCTTGACGCCGAGTGCGGGCATCTGCTGCCATTGATAGGTCAAAATGGTGTGCAACAGCATCCGACCGTCGTCGGGCAGGATGTGGTGGGCACGTTCAAAAAAGGCCGGCCACCGGTCGGCCTTGAACGCCTCGAAGGCGCCGATGCTGACGATTCGGTCGACCTTGTCGTCGAATTCCTCCCAGCCCTGCAACCGGACTTCGACGGAGCGGTCGGTGGGGATGGCGGCCATTTTGGCCTTACTGTAGGCAAACTGGTTGCGACTCAGCGTGATCCCGATCACGTTGACGTCATATTTCTCGATCGCCCGGTGCAGCGCTCCTCCCCAGCCGCAGCCGATGTCCAGCAGCGTCATGCCCGGCTCGAGATTCAACTTGCCCAGCGCCAGGTCGATCTTGGCAAGCTGCGCCTCTTCCAGGGTCATGTCGTCGCGCTCGAAGTAGGCGCAGCTGTACGTCTGGGTGGGGTCCAGGAACAACCGGAAGAAATCATCGGACAAGTCGTAGTGGGCTTGCACGTTTCCGAAATGCGGCGTGAGCTGCACAGACATGTCGAGAAGAGCCTTTCATTTTACACGGAGGCAGGGACGCCCGGCCAGCACGGCGCAGCTGCGTCGCCCCCGGTGCACCCTCTGCATGCTAGTCGCTGCGGGCGATGCACGTCGTTCTCACTAGCGGGTCATAGCGTCACACGAAACGGGTTGAATTCACAAAATGAGAACCGCCCTGGGCGCCCCGCGGGGACGCATCTACTGGCCGCGGGGCGGAACGATCGGCGACGGGTGGGGCTCCTCGCGGAACTTCTCCAGCGATCCGCCTACCTCGACGATGCCCTTCAACGCATTCCAGCTCAGCATCGTCAGGTAGTCGATCAACTCGTCGCGGCTCATGCGCGGGAACGACATCCAGGAGTGGGTGGCCAGTTGCACACCGCCGACGATCAGGTAGGCCCACGGCTCCGCCCCGCCGGTGTCCATCCCCGCCTGCTGCATGCGTCGGCGCATCAGCACCGCGAGCATGCGGGCGATGATGCGCTCGGAGTCGGCGATCACCTTGCTCTTGCTGGCCGAGCTGTTCGACATCACGAAGCGGTATGGCTCGGGTTCGTTCGCGACGGTTTCGACGTACACCCGGATGACCTCGCGGGTCAGGTCGAAGCCGTCCAGATTGGAGGTCAGCGCCGAGGCCAGGTTGGGAATCAGGGTGGTTTGGGTGAACCGCATCATCACGGCGGTCGTCAGGTCGTTCTTGTCGACGAAGTAGCGATACAACACCGTCTTGGATACGCCGATATCCGCGGCGATGTCGTCCATGCTCAGGGCGCCGCCCTGCCGCCGGATCGCGTCGATCGTGCCGTCTACCAACTCGTTGCGGCGCTCCACCTTGTGTTGGTGCCAGCGCCGCTTGCGGCCATCCGTCTTGGCCGCCGCCGCCAACGTTCGCTCTGCCACTGTCGCCGATATCCCATTCACTAGACGCCCTCGATAATACGGCGTGCGGGCCTGTTTCGAACGGTGACCGCGCGCCCCTCGCGGGCTTGTGAACAGTGCGGTCACACCAAACGCCCGCAACGATGAATGATGGAGTGGTGGTACACAGAGCCTCGCCCCGAGGCGAAGCACCGGGGCCCCGCGCGGCGGCCCCCGCCCCGACGACCCCGTCGAGCGGAACCGGGCGTCCCCATCCGTCGCTCGCCGAATCCTTCGCCGGCGCCGACCCGCAGGCCGACGCCGAGCGACGGGTGGCGCTGCGCCGGATGAAGGCGGTGGCGCTGAGCTTTCTGATCGGCGCCACCGGCCTGTTCCTCGGCTGCCGCTGGGCGCAGGCCCACGCGAACCTGGGCGCCTGGGTCGGCTATGTCGGTGCCGCCGCCGAGGCCGGGATGGTGGGCGCCCTCGCGGACTGGTTCGCGGTGACGGCGCTGTTCAGGCATCCGCTGGGCATCCCCATCCCGCACACCGCGATCATCAAGCGCAAGAAGGATCAGCTCGGCGAGGGGCTGGGCACCTTCGTGCGGGAGAACTTCCTGTCGCCCCCTGTGGTGGAGACCAAGCTCCGCGACGCCCAGGTGCCCGGACGGCTCGGCAAGTGGCTGTCGGAGGCCTCGCACGCCGAGCGGGTGGCCAGCGAGACCGCCACGGTGCTACGGGTGCTGGTCGAGCTGCTGCGCGACGAGGACGTCCAGCAGGTGATCGACCGGATGATCGTGCGGCGCATCGCCGAGCCCCAGTGGGGGCCGCCGGTCGGGCGGGTCCTGGCGACACTGCTGGCCGAGAACCGGCAGGAGGCACTTATCCAGTTGCTGGCCGACCGGGCCTTCCAATGGTCGCTGAACGCCGGCGAGGTGATCCAGCGGGTCGTCGAGCGTGACTCGCCGACGTGGTCGCCGCGGTTCATCGACCACCTGGTGGGCGACCGCATCCACCGGGAGCTGATGGATTTCACCGACAAGGTGCGCCGCAATCCCGATCACGAGCTGCGCCGGTCGGCGACCCGGTTCCTGTTCGAATTCGCCGACGACCTGCAAAACGACGCCGACACCATCGCGCGCGCCGACGCGATCAAAGAGCAGCTGATGGCGCGCGACGAGATCGCCAATGCCGCCGCGACGGCCTGGAAGACGCTGAAACGGCTGGTGCTCGAGGGCGTGGACGACCCGTCCAGCACGCTGCGCACCCGGATCGCCGACACGGTGGTCCGCATCGGGGAGTCGCTGCGCGACGACGCCGACCTGCGCGACAAGGTGGACAACTGGATCGTGCGGGCGGCCCAGCACCTGGTTTCGCAATATGGAGTCGAGATCACAGCGATCATCACCGACACCATCGAGCGCTGGGACGCCGAGGAGGCCAGCCGGCGCATTGAGCTGCACGTGGGCCGTGACCTGCAGTTCATTCGGATCAATGGGACCGTGGTCGGGTCGCTGGCGGGCCTGGTGATCTACGCGGTCGCGCAGGTACTTTTCTAGTAGTGCTAACAAGCGCTTGCAATAGCAAGCACTTGTAGTAGTCTGATGGCCGTCACCATCGACCATCCGACCCAGGAGCGCGCCATGGCACCCGAGGAGAAGCTCTCCGCGAAGGTGTCCAATGCCGCCTCCGACATGGCCTCGGACATCGGCAGCTTCATTCGCACTCAGCGCGAACTCGCGCAGGTCTCGGTGCGCCAACTCGCCGAAAAGTCCGGGGTCAGCAATCCGTACCTGAGCCAGGTGGAGCGCGGATTGCGCAAGCCGTCCGCCGACGTGCTCAATCAAATCGCGAAGGCCTTGCGGGTTTCCGCCGAGGTTCTCTATGTGCGGGCCGGGATTTTGGAGCCGAGCGACAAAAGCCAGGTGCGCGACGCCATTATCACCGACACCGCGATCACCGAGCGCCAGAAGCAGGTTCTGCTCGACATCTACACATCGTTCACCCAACAAAATGAAATCAGTGAACCAAGCGACGAGGAGTGTTCCACCGAACCCAACGGCGAGTGAGCTTCCCCCTTCTGGCCGGCACGCATAGACCACCGACCGCTTGGATTACAGCCCTTCGTCTCCCATAGCAACACCCAAGAACGCCGTTAACGAAAGGAATCACCATGGCGGATAACACCAACATCGAAGATCTGCGGGCTCCGCTGCTCGCGGCCCTCGGCGCGGCCGACCTGGCCCTGGCGACGGTCAACGAGCTGATCGCGAACCTGCGTGATCGCGCCGAAGAGACCCGCGTCGACACCCGCACCCGGGTGGAGGAGAGCCGCGCTCGCCTGACCAAGTTGCAGGAGGACCTGCCCGAGCAGCTCGGCGAGCTGCGCGAGCGCTTCACCAGCGACGAGCTGCGCAAGGCGGCCGAGGGCTACCTGGACGCCGCGACCAACCGCTACAACGAGCTGGTCGAGCGGGGCGAGGCCGCCCTGCAGCGGCTGCGCAGCCAGACGGGTCTGGACGACGCCTCCGCGCGCGCGGAGGGCTACGTGGACCAGGCCGTCGAGCTGACCCAGGAAGCGCTGGGCACCGTCGCATCGCAGACCCGCGCGGTCGGCGAGCGTGCAGCCAAGCTGGTCGGCATCGAGCTGCCCAAGAAGTCCGACGAGACGGCGAAGAAGGCCCAGAAGGCCGTCGCCAAGAAGGCGCCCGCCAAGAAGGCTCCGGCCAAGAAGGCTCCGGCCAAGAAGGCGTCCGCCAAGAAGGTCACCCAGAAGTAAGTCCGACGGTCGACTCGGAGTTGCCCTCGGGCAACTCTGAGTCGACGTTTGGGACGGGGCCCGCATACGCTTAAGGCGTGAGCCACCTCGTGGGAACCGTCATGTTGGTCTTGCAGATCGCCGTTTTGGTCACGGCGGTATACGCGTTCGTGCACGCCGCGCTGCAGCGGCCCGACGCGTACACGGCCGCGGAAAAGCTGACCAAGCCGGTGTGGCTGGTGATCCTGGGGCTGGCTGTCGCGCTGACGTCCATCCTGAGTTTTGTTTTCGGGGTACTCGGGATGGCGATCGCCGCGTGCGCGGCCGGCGTCTATCTCGTGGACGTACGGCCGAAACTTCTGGAAATCCAAGGTAAGTCGCGCTAGCCGGATGAAGGCGCTGCTGACGGCGCCCGCCGCCGTGCTTGTCGCGCTGTGGGGCCCGGCGGCCACCGCGGCGGCCGCTCCGGTTTTGCCGTCCCCGCCGTTCATCGACCACACCGAGTGGGGGCAGTGGCGCGGCATGAGCAGCCTGCGCGTCTTCCCGACACCGTCGGGGCGGGCGGCCGCCGCCGGGCAACCCGGCAACGTCGCGCTCGCCGACGAGGCGTGGGGCGAGGTGTTGGCGCTGTCGCCGGACGCGGACACCCCGGGGATGCGCGCGCAGTTCATCTGCCACTGGCAGTTCGCCGAGGTGGCCGAGCCCGGCAAGACCAGCTGGAACTTGGAGCCGTGGCGCCCGGTCGTCGACGACGCCGAGATGGTCGCGTCGGGCTGCAATCCCGGCGGGCCCGAGGAGAGGTTCTAGTGGCCGGCAAACCCACCCGGGCGCAGCTGGCGGCGATGGTCGACCACACGCTCCTCAAGCCCGAGGCCACCGAGGCGGACGTGGCCGCGCTCGTCGGCGAGGCCGCCGAATTGGGCGTCTACGCGGTGTGCGTGTCGCCGTCGATGGTTCCGGTCGCGGTGCGCACCGGGGGCGTCCGGGTGGCTAGCGTCGCGGGTTTCCCGTCGGGCAAGCACATTTCGGCGGTCAAGGCGCATGAGGCCGAACGGGCCGTGGCGTCGGGGGCCGCCGAGGTGGACATGGTCATCGACATCGGCGCCGCGCTGGCGGGAGACATCGACGCGGTGCGGGCCGACATCGCGGCCGTGCGGGCCGCCATGAACGACGTGGATGCCGGTTCCGTGCTCAAGGTGATCGTGGAGTCGGCGGTGCTGTTCTCCGGGACGGACGAGAGCACGCTGGTCCAGGTGTGTCGCGCGGCCGAGGACGCCGGCGCCGACTTCGTCAAGACCTCGACCGGGTTCCATCCCGCGGGGGGCGCGTCGGTGCGCGCGGTCACCGTGATGAGTCAGACCGTCGGGGGCCGGTTGGGCGTCAAGGCCAGCGGCGGCATCCGCGCCGCCGCGGACGCGCTCGCGATGCTGGACGCCGGCGCCACCCGGCTCGGCCTGTCCGGCACCCGTGCCGTGCTCGACGGGCTTGGCTGAATTGTCCGGCGCCTCACCGCGCCGTGCCGGCGCGCATCGTTGCCGAACGGGCTGAATTGTCCGGCGCCTCAACGCGCCGTGCCGGCGCGCATCGTTGCCGAACGGGCTCAATTGTCAGAGGTTGGCGAAGCAGGGGTCGTTGTTGTTGCCGGTCGGGATGCTCGCGTTACGCGTCGAGAAGTGGCTGGTCACACCGTCGTTGGTGACCTGCACGCTGTCCGCGTGGATGCCCAACGGGTAGTTCTTGGTGAACTGCGAGGTGAAGTCGTCCAGGGTCGACTGCACCGACTCCTTGGGCATCGTGAAGCCGAGCGCATTGAAGCTGACGATCTGCAGCTGAAGGCCGGTCCCCGACACCACCGGCTTGGTGGTCAGGTTGTCCAACATGCCCTTCAGCTCGATGGTCCCGTCGGCGGGGTGGGTGGTCACGGTGTTGGTGACGAACGGGCCCAGCACCGGAATCGCGTTCTGGACCGACTCCTTGATGCCGTCGGACGTCCAGGTGACGGTCGCGTCGAGTGACCCGATCGTGCCCTTGGAGTCCTGCGTGTCCTTGAGCCGGACGTCGCGGATGTTGATGTCGATCTTCATGCCCTTGGCGTCGCGGACCTGGTTACCGGCGGTCTGCACCGAGATGTTGGTGTAGTGCTTGGTGAGTTGCTGCCACAGCATCAACGGCGCCACCCCGAACGATGCGGTGGCCTGGTCCTTGACCTCGCAGGCCACCGCTTCGGCGACCTTGCTGTTGGCGACGTGGCGGACGTACAGTTCCGCGCCGACCAGGCCTGCGATCACCAGGCAGACCACGATGATGCAGACCAGCAGCACCGAGAGCGGGTCGCGCAGGAAGCGGCGCTTCTTCTTGCCCTGCGCCGGTTCCTCGCCCGGGGTGGGCAGCTTCTCCGTCGGCCCCGCAGGCGGGGTCGGCGGGGGCGGCGGCGCGTACTCGGGCCGCTGCATGTTCGGCGGCGGCGTGGCGATCCGTTCGGTCTGACCCGGCGGCGGACCGGCGGCCGGCGGCGGGGGCGCGGGCGCCGGACCACCGGTGTTGATCCGCTCGGTCGGCCGCTCGGTGGGGGGCTGACCGAACGGGCCTTGGTTGCCGGGACGGCCCCACGTCGAAGGGTCCTGGTTCGGCGGTCCTTGTGGGTTCGTCACCCGACTGATTCTGCCCTATCGAGCTGAGCGAAATCTGAGTGGTTGCGCAGCACCGCGATGCTCTCGCGCGCCTTGACGACCCGGTCGACGTCGATGTCGGCCACCACCAACTGCGGCCCGGACCCGGCCGACGCGACGACTTCACCGAACGGCGAGGCCACCAGGCTGCCACCCACCCCGGTGGGCGCGCCCGACTCCGTCAGCGGTGCGCCCGGGTCGGCCTGGCCGGCCGCCGCAACGTAACTCATCGAGTCGAGGGCGCGGGCCCGCGCCAGGAGCGTCCACTGGTCGAGCTTGCCGGGCCCCGAGCCCCACGACGCGCACACGGCGATCAGCTGGGCGCCGCGGCGGGCCAGCTCGGTGTACAGCGCCGGGAAGCGGATGTCGTAGCAGACGGACAACCCCACCCGGACGCCGGCGACCGTGATCACCACCGGCTCGTGGCCGGGGGCCACGGTGCGCGACTCGGTGAAGCCGAAGGCGTCGTAGAGGTGGATCTTGTCGTAGTGCGCGTTCGGCTCGTTGGGGCTGCCCGGACCGGCCGCGATCAGCGTGTTCTTCACCCGGCCGTCCCCGGCCGGCGTGAACATGCCGGCGATCACCGTGATTCCGCAGTCGGTCGCGATCCGTCGCACACCCGTCGCCCACGGCCCGTCGACCGGCTCGGCGACGGGCGCCAGCGGAACGCCGAACCGGCACATGGTCGCCTCCGGGAACACCACCAACTGGGCACCCGCGTCGGCGGCCTGCGCGCTGTACTCGCGGACCAGCCCTAGGTTGGCGGCCGGGTCGGTCCCGCTGAGGATTTGGGCCAGCGCGATTCGCATGGGCGCCAGCTTAGGCTCGCCGCCCTCATACCGTTTTGGCGATCCACTCCGTGGTGAACCGTTGCTCCGCCGCCACCAGCTCGGCCAACTGGGTGCCGATGATGTTCTCCAGCTTGCCGCCGATGATCGGGACGCGCACCTGGACGGTGGCCCGGAACGTCAGCCGGGCGCCGCCCGTCTCCAGGATCGGCAACAGCGTCGCGGTGCCGGTCAGGTTGACCGGGGCGTCCAGAATCGAGCCGACGACGGTGCCCTGCGCGGTGCCGTCGGCGACCGGTCCCCACACTTCCTCTCGCCGGATGCGCAGATCGCCGCTGTGCAGCTGCGTGACCATCCCGGGCAGCTTGTGGCTGTGGATCACTTGCACGGTGACGACCTCGACGGTGTCGTCGTCCCCGGTTTCGCCACCGACCCGCATCGATTCCAGCGTGGCGATGTCAACGCCGGATCCGGCCAGCCGTGCCCGCCAATAGGTCTCGTCCGTGAACGCCCGATGAACCTCTTCAACGCTGCCGTCGTAGTCGGCCGACAAGTCGAATGAACGCGGCATAGCAGGTGAGGCTACCGTTACGGGCCATGAAATCCAGCGACGCCGGTCCGACGTTCGCCGGCGCGCAGGTCGCCGAAGCAGTGTCGCTCGCGCCGCTGACGACGTTGCGGGTGGGGCCGGTGGCCCGCCGCCTGATCACCTGCGCCAGCACCGACCAGGTGATCGCTGTGGTGCGGGAGCTGGATGCCGAAAGCCGTGGGGGAGAACGTTCCCCGGTGCTGGTGTTCGCCGGCGGGTCCAACCTGGTGATCGCGGACAGCCTGACGGACCTGACCGCGGTGCGGTTGGCCAACAGCGGCATCACGATCGACAACACCCTGGTGCGCGCGGAGGCGGGCGCGGTGTGGGACGACGTCGTGGTAGCCGCCATCGAGCATGGTCTGGGCGGGCTGGAATGCCTGTCCGGGATTCCCGGTTCGGCCGGGGCCACCCCGGTGCAAAATGTCGGAGCCTACGGCGCCGAGGTCTCCGACACCATCACCCGCGTGCGGATCCTGGACCGCGACAGCGGGGAGGTGCGCTGGGTGCCGGGCGGCGAGCTCGGCTTCGGCTATCGCACCAGCGTGCTGAAGCAGGCCGGCCCCGAAACCCCTTGGGTGGTATTGGAAGTCGAGTTCGCGCTGGACGCCTCGGGCCAGAGCGCGCCGCTGCGCTACGGGGAGCTGGCGGCCGCGTTGGGCGTGAGCGGCGGCGAGCGGGCCGACCCACGGGCGGTGCGCCGGGCGGTGCTCACGCTGCGGGGCCGCAAGGGCATGGTGCTCGACCCGGACGACCACGACACCTGGAGCGTGGGTTCATTCTTCACCAACCCGGTGGTCGCACCCGAGGTTTACGAGCGGCTGGCCCACACTTTCGGAGACGACCGCGGCCCGGTTCCGCACTACCCGGCCCCCGACGGCGTCAAGCTGGCCGCCGGCTGGCTGGTGGAGCGGGCCGGCTTCGCCAAGGGATATCCGGACGATCCGGGGGCCCGGTGCCGGCTGTCCACCAAGCACGCGCTGGCGCTGACCAACCGCGGCGGGGCCACCACCGAAGAGGTGATCGCGCTGGCCCGGGTCATCCGCGACGGGGTTCGTGATGTGTTTGGTGTCACATTGAAACCGGAGCCGGTCCTGCTCGGCTGCAGGCTATAGCTCCGAATCCGCCGACGCCCGAATTGTCGCGGCGGAGTTGGTGGATTTTGCCCGGTATCTTTGACTTTCGTGAGCACGTCGCGCGACCCGCAGCCGATCAACCGGCGCGTGGCTTTGGCGACCCTCGGACTGGGGATGTTCGCCCCCAGTGTCTTGGCCGCGTGCGGCGGCCCGGCCGCCAAGCAGGCCGAGAAGAAGGAGCAGCCCGCGCCGAAGCTGAAGTTCCAGCCGGCCGATGCGACCGAGAACGTGGTACCGATCGCGCCGATCAGCGTCGAGATCAGCGACGGCTGGTTCCAGCACGTGACGCTGACCAATTCCGCGGGCAAGGCCGTGGCGGGCAAGTTCAACTCCGACCGCACCGTCTACAGCACCACCGAGCCGCTGGGCTACGACGCGACCTACACCTGGAGCGGCTCGGCCGTGGGGCACGACGGCAAGGCCATCCCGGTGACGGGCAAGTTCACCACCGTGACGCCCACCAAGAAGATCGGCGGGGCATTCCAGCTGGCCGACGGCCAGACCGTCGGGGTCGCGGCGCCGATCATCATCCAGTTCGACGCGCCGATCACCGACAAGGCCGCCGTCGAGAAGGCGTTGACCGTCACCACCAACCCGCCCGTCGAGGGCAGTTGGGCCTGGTTGCCCGACGAGGCGCAGGGTGCCCGCGTGCACTACCGCACCCGCGAGTACTACCCGGCGGGCACCACGGTCAACGTCGACGCCAAGTTGTACGGGCTGCCGTTCGGCGACAGCGCCTACGGCGCCGACGACATCTCGCTGAACATCCAGATCGGTCGCCGGCAGGTGGTCAAGGCCGAGGTCTCGTCGCACCGCATCCAGGTGGTCAGGGACGAAGGCGTCATCATGGACTTCCCGTGCAGCTACGGCGAGGCCGACAAGGCGCGCAACGTCACCCGCAACGGCATCCACGTGGTCACCGAGAAGTACGCGGATTTCTACATGTCCAACCCGGCCGCCGGCTACAGCCACGTGCACGAACGGTGGGCGGTGCGGATCTCGAACAACGGCGAGTTCATCCACGCCAACCCGATGAGTGCGGGCGCGCAGGGCAACACCAACGTCACCAACGGCTGCATCAACCTGTCGACCGGCGACGCGGAGCAGTACTACCAGTCCGCGATGTACGGCGACCCGGTCGAGGTGACGGGCAGCTCGATCCAGCTGTCCTACTCCGACGGCGACATCTGGGACTGGGCCGTCGACTGGGACACCTGGGTCGCGATGTCGGCGCTGCCGCCGCCCACGGCGCACCCGCCGTCAACCCAGATCCCGGTGACCGCGCCGGTGACGCCGTCGACCGCCCCGAGCCTGTCCGGCACGCCGACGACGACCACCACCTCGCCTAGTCCGGGGACTGGCCCCGGCGGTTAAAGCGGGTGGCCGACGCCTGGTCGCGCGGCTTCATGACGATCAGGTCGAGGTCGACGTGCGGCGGCCGCGAGGCCACGAAGCCGATCACTTCGGCGACGTCGGCGGCCACCAACGGCGTGAGGCCGGTGTACACCGAGTCGGCGCGTTGCTGATCGCCGTCGAAGCGGACCAGCGAAAACTCCGTCTCGACCGCGCCCGGCGCGATCTCGGTCAGCCGAACCGGCTTGCCCAGCAGCTCACCGCGCAGCGTGCGGTGCAACGCCCCCTGCGCGTGTTTGGCCGCCGTGTAACCGGCGCCCCCGTCGTAAACCTCAAGTGCGGCAACCGAAGTCACCGTGACGATCAGCCCGTCGCCCGAGTCGATGAGCTTGGGCAGCAGCGCGCGGGTGACCCGCAGCGTGCCCATCACGTTGGTCTCCCACATCCATCGCCAATGCTCGAAGTCGGCTTCGGCGACTGGCGCCAGGCCGCGAGCGCCCCCGGCGTTGTTGACCAGCACGTCGACCCGGCTCAGCTCGTCGGCGAGCGCGGTGACCGCGGCGTCGTCTGTGACGTCGGCCACAATGGCGGTTCCGCCGATCTCCCTCGCCAGGGCGTTGATGCGGTCGGCCCGGCGCGCGACCGCGACCACGTGAAAGCCCTGCGCAGCGAGGGTCTGGGCCGTCGCCTCGCCGATTCCGGAGCTGGCCCCCGTGACCACGGCGACGCGTTCATTCCTGACATTTCCAGTCATAGAAACAACCTTAGTGAGCGTGCTAAATTTTCGAGGTGCACCTCAGCGCCCTGTCCAGCACCACCACCGCGTGTCTCTGCGCGGCGGGTGCGTGTTGTTGTCGCGCACTTTGCCGCTCCTGACTTTCAGGTGTGGCCAGTGACGGCCAACAAAGACTCGGACAAAGGACGCTCGTGCGCTCGAATACCCTCACCCAGACTCATCATTCGCCCACCCGTGCCACCTACAAGGGCCACCGGTCGGTGCGGCGTCAGATCGTGCCGCCGGCCCTGCACATCGCCGACTCGGCGGCGGCCTCGGTTTTCCGGGCCGTCCGCTTGCGCGGCCCCGTCGGCCGTGACGTCATCGCCGGCGTCACCTCGCTGAGCATCGCGACGGTCAACCGCCAGGTCATCGCCCTGCTCGAGGCCGGTTTGCTGCGGGAACGCGCCGACCTGGCCGTCTCCGGCGCGATCGGTCGGCCCCGCG
This sequence comes from Mycobacterium sp. E3305, assembly GCF_001666785.1. Lineage (NCBI taxonomy): Bacteria > Bacillati > Actinomycetota > Actinomycetes > Mycobacteriales > Mycobacteriaceae > Mycobacterium > Mycobacterium sp. E3305. The sequence goes on from NZ_LZJA01000209.1 coordinate 12,004, forward strand.
TGCCGGTCGAGGTCAACCACGAACCGTTCGTGACGCTGGGCATCCACATCGGCGCCCGCACCACCAGCATCGTGGCCACCGACCTGTTCGGTCGCACGCTCGACACCGTCGAGACGCCGACACCGCTCAGCCCCGCCGGGCCCGCCCTGGCGACGCTGGCCGAGAGCGCCGCCCGCTACCTGCAGCGCTGGCATCGGCGGCGCCCGCTGTGGGTCGGCGTCGCGATCGGCGGCACGGTCGACAGCGCGACCGGCCACGTCGACCACCCGCGGCTCGGCTGGCGGCAGGCGCCGGTTGGCCCCGTGCTGGCCGATGCGCTGGGACTGCCCGTCTCGGTGGCCTCGCACGTCGACGCCATGGCCGGGGCCGAGCTGCTGCTCGGACTGCGGCGATTCGTGCCCAGCTCGCCCACCAGCCTGTACGTCTACGCCCGTGAGACCGTGGGCTACGCACTGGTGATCGGCGGGCGGGTGCACTGCCCGGCCAGCGGCCCGGGCACGATCGCCGCCCTGCCCGCCCACTCCGAGTTGCTGGGCGGCACCGGCCAGCTGGAATCCACCGTCAGCGACGAGGCGGTCCTGACCGCCGCGCGCCGGCTGCGCATCCTGCCGTTCGCGCCCGCGGGCCGCCCGAACGCGTCGGCGGCCGGCATCAACGATCTGCTGCGGCTGGCCCGCGGCGGCAACGAGCAGGCGAAACAGCTGCTCAACGAGCGGGGCCGGGTGCTCGGGCAGGCCGTGGCGTTGCTGCGCGACATGCTCAACCCCGACGAGCTGGTAGTCGGCGGCCAGGCCTTCACCGAGTATCCCGAGGGCATGGAGCACGTCGAGGCGGCGTTCGCCGAGCACTCGGTGTTGCCGGCACGCGACATCCGCGTCACCGTCTTCGGGAACCGGGTGCAGGAGGCCGGCGCCGGAACCGTGTCGCTGGGCGGGCTGTATGCCGACCCGCTCGGTGCGATGCGCCGCGCGGGGGCGCTGGGCCCGCGGCTGCGCGACGTCTCCGCCGACGAGCCTTCCGCTTAACGCGAAGCCGTGTCCTGGGCGCTGGGCTCGTGGGCCGAACGTCCTGTAAAGATGAAAGAGTGCGGCACGATGACGTCTTCCGGCTGAAACCGCGCCGCGTCGCAGTGTTGGCGGTGCACACTTCGCCCCTGGCGCAGCCGGGCACCGGCGACGCCGGGGGCATGAACGTCTACGTGCTGCAGACCGCGTTGCACCTGGCGCGCCGCGGCATCGAGGTGGAGATCTTCACCCGGGCCACCGCGTCCGCCGACCCGCCCGTCGCCCGGGTGGCGCCCGGCGTGCTGGTGCGCAACGTGGTGGCGGGGCCGTTCGAGGGGCTGGACAAATACGACCTGCCCACCCAGCTGTGCGCGTTCGCCGCGGGGGTGCTGCGCGCCGAAGCGTCGCACGAGCCGGGCTATTACGACATCGTGCATTCGCACTACTGGCTGTCCGGACAGGTCGGCTGGCTGGCCCGCGACCGCTGGGCGGTGCCGCTGGTGCACACCGCGCACACGCTCGCCGCGGTCAAGAATGCCGCGCTGGCCGCGGGTGACGCGCCCGAGCCGCCGCTGCGCACGGTCGGCGAGCAGCAGGTCGTCGACGAGGCGGACCGGCTGATCGTCAACACCGATGACGAAGCCAGGCAATTGATTTCGATCCACCGCGCCGACCCGGCCCGCATCGACGTGGTCCACCCCGGCGTCGATCTCGAGGTGTTCCGCCCGGGTGAGCGCCGCGCGGCCCGGGCCGCCCTGGGGCTGCCGCTCGACGAGGACGTGGTGGCGTTCGTCGGGCGAATCCAGCCGTTGAAGGCCCCCGACATCGTGCTGCGGGCCGCCGCGAAACTGCCGGGCGTGCGCATCGTGGTCGCCGGCGGCCCGTCGGGCAGCGGCCTGGCCTCCCCGGACGGGCTGCGGCGGCTCGCCGACGAACTCGGCATCGCCGCGCGGGTGACTTTCCTGCCCCCGCAGTCCCGCTCGGACCTGGCCACCCTGTTCCAGGCCGCCAGCCTGGTCGCGGTGCCGAGCTATTCGGAGTCGTTCGGCCTGGTCGCCGTCGAGGCCCAGGCCTGTGGCACCCCGGTGGTGGCCGCCGCGGTCGGCGGTCTCCCGGTGGCCGTGCGGGACGGGATCACCGGCACGCTGGTGGCCGGCCATGACGTCGATCGGTGGGCGGGCGCGCTGGACCGAATGCTGCGCTTGCCGGCGCCGCAGGCCGAGGCGATGAGCCGGGCCGCCGCCGCACACGCGGCCACGTTCTCCTGGGAGAACACCACCGACGCGCTGCTGACCAGCTATCGCCGCGCGATCAGCGGGTACACCGCCGAGCGCCGCGGGGTCGGCGCGTGAGCCCCACGGTCGAGCGCGTGATCGAGGACGCGCTGCAGGCCAGCGGTCTTGTGTACTCGAAACACGACGGCGCGCACGGCGGCCGGTCGGGACTGGTGGTGGAGCTGCCCGGCGAGCGCAAGCTCAAGACCAACACCATCCTGAGCGTCGGCGAGCACTCGGTGCGCATCGAGGCGTTCGTGTGCCGCAGGCCCGACGAGAACCACGAGGGGGTCTACCGCTTCCTGCTCAGGCGCAACCGCCGCCTCTACGGCGTGGCCTACACGCTGGACAACGTCGGCGACATCTACCTGGTGGGACGCATGTCGCTCGCGTCCGTGGACGCCGACGAGATCGACCGGGTGCTCGGGCAGGTGCTCGAAGCGGTCGACGCGGACTTCAATACGTTGCTGGAGTTGGGATTTCGCTCGTCGATCCAAAAAGAGTGGGACTGGCGGGTGTCTCGCGGCGAGTCGCTGAAGAACCTGCAGGCGTTCGCTCATTTGATCGACGAAGACGACGAATAAGCTAGCCGGCATGGGAGATACCGGCACGTTGGTGCTGCTCCGCCACGGCGAGAGCGAATGGAACGCAAGCAACCAGTTCACCGGATGGGTCGACGTGGACCTGACCGAGAAGGGCCGGGCCGAGGCGGTGCGCAGCGGCGAGCTGCTGGCCGAGCAGAACCTGTTGCCCGACGTCCTTTACACGTCGCTGCTGCGCCGCGCGATCACCACCGCGCACCTGGCCCTCGACGCCGCCGACCGGTTGTGGATTCCGGTGCGGCGCAGCTGGCGGCTCAACGAACGGCACTACGGGGCGCTGCAGGGCCTCAACAAGGCGGAGACCAAGGACCGCTACGGCGAGGAGCAGTTCATGACCTGGCGGCGCAGCTACGACACGCCGCCGCCACCGATCGAGAAGGGCAGCCAGTTCAGCCAGGACACCGACCCCCGCTACGCCGACATCGGGGGCGGCCCGCTGACCGAATGCCTGGCCGACGTGGTCGTGCGTTTCCTGCCGTATTTCACCGACGTCATCGTCCCGGACCTGCGCAGTGGCAAGACGGTGCTGATCGTCGCGCACGGCAACTCGCTGCGGGCCCTGGTGAAGTACCTCGACCAGATGTCCGACGACGACGTCGTCGGGCTGAACATCCCGACCGGGATTCCGCTGCGCTACGACCTCGACGCCGACCTGCGGCCGGTGGTCGCGGGCGGCACCTACCTCGACCCGGAGGCCGCCGCCGCGGGCGCCGCGGCGGTTGCCAGCCAGGGGCGCCGGTAAAACCGGCCACCGGCCCAAAGCGAGTTTCAAAGGCCTGTTTGCCGAACATCGCGTTAACGGGAGTGGAACACCTGAAGCGAAAAGTGTGACTTGTCCGATTTTGGCCTCGTTCCGCTAGGGCAGCGTTTCCGAAGATTTGTAGGATTTGCTATGTGACTGTGTTCTCGGCGCTGTTGCTGGCCGGGGTCTTGTCCGTGCTGGGGCTGGCCATAGGTGTGGCAGCCGGGACCCGGCTGTCGCCGAAAGCCGCTCATCGCAGGCAGCGGGTCAGCACCGAGTGGACCGGGATAACGGTCGCGCAAATGCTGCAACGCATCGTCGCGCTGATGCCGCTCGGGGTGGCGGTCGTCGATTCTCACCGCGACGTCGTCTACCTCAACGATCGGGCCAGGGAGCTGGGCCTGGTGCGCGACCGCCAGCTCGACGACCAGGCGTGGGAAGCGGCGCAGCAGGCGCTCGGCGGCGTCGACGTGGAGTTCGACCTGCGGCCGGCCAAACGGGCGGCCGGCCGGTCCGGCCTGTCCGTGCACGGCCAGGCGCGGTTGCTCAGCGAGGAAGACCGGCGGTTCGCCGTGGTGTTCGCCCACGACCAGTCCGACTACGCGCGCATGGAGGCGACCAGGCGCGACTTTGTGGCCAACGTCAGCCACGAGCTCAAGACCCCGGTGGGCGCCATGGCCCTGCTCGCCGAGGCGCTGTTGGCGTCCTCGGACGACTCTGAAACCGTTCGCCGGTTTGCCGAGCGGGTGCTCGTCGAAGCCAACCGGCTGGGGGACATGGTCGCCGAGCTGATCGAGCTGTCCCGGCTGCAGGGTGCCGAACGGTTGCCCAACGTGACCGAGGTCGACGTGGATACCGTTGTGTCCGAGGCGATTTCACGGCACAAGGTGGCCGCCGACAACGCCCAGATCGAGGTTCGCACCGACGCGCCCAGCGGCCTACGGGTGCTGGGCGACGAGACGCTTCTGGTCACCGCGCTGGCCAACCTGGTGTCCAACGCGATCGCCTATTCGCCACCCGGTTCACCGGTCTCGATCAGCCGCCGCCGCCGTGGCGACAACATCGAGATCGCCGTGACCGACCGGGGCATCGGGATCGCGCTGGAGGATCAGGAGCGGGTCTTCGAGCGGTTCTTCCGGGGGGACAAGGCACGTTCGCGCGCCACCGGCGGCAGCGGGCTGGGCCTGGCCATCGTCAAACATGTCGCGGCCAATCACAACGGCAGCATCGGGGTGTGGAGCAAGCCGGGCACCGGTTCCACGTTCACGCTGTCGATTCCGGCCTACAAGGACAACGACGAAGAACCCGAGCAACCGCAGGGTCGCGACGTGCGGCCCAACAGGTCACAACGAGAGGAAGAACTGAGTAGATGACCCGCGCGTACGACGATGCAGAGCAAAGCGATGAGGAGGAGTCGCGCTGATGACCAGTGTGCTGATCGTGGAGGACGAGGAGTCGCTGGCCGATCCGCTGGCATTCCTGTTGCGCAAGGAGGGCTTCGAGGCCACCGTCGTGACGGATGGACAGGCCGCACTGGCCGAGTTCGACCGTGGCGGCGCCGACATCGTGCTGCTCGACTTGATGCTGCCCGGCATGTCGGGGACCGACGTGTGCAAGCAGCTGCGTGCTCGTTCCAGCGTGCCGGTGATCATGGTGACCGCGCGGGACAGCGAGATCGACAAGGTCGTCGGGCTGGAACTCGGCGCCGACGACTACGTGACCAAGCCGTATTCGGCGCGCGAGTTGATCGCCCGGATTCGCGCGGTGCTCCGCCGCGGCGGTGACGACGACTCCGAGATCAGCGACGGTGTGCTCGAGTCCGGGCCGGTGCGGATGGACGTCGAGCGCCACGTCGTCTCGGTCAACGGTGACACGATCACGCTGCCGCTCAAGGAGTTTGACCTGCTCGAGTACCTGATGCGCAACAGCGGGCGGGTGCTGACCCGCGGGCAGTTGATCGATCGGGTGTGGGGCGCCGACTACGTCGGCGACACCAAGACGCTCGACGTCCACGTCAAGCGTCTGCGGTCCAAGATCGAAGCCGACCCGGCCAACCCGGTCCACCTGGTCACCGTGCGGGGACTGGGCTACAAGCTGGAGGGCTAGACCCTGGGGATGAGTGGTCCGCGGCTGGTTGGTTCGTTCGTCGTGATGGTCACGTCCGTCTGGCCGACCAACCGGTAATGCAGACGGCGCCGGGCGTCGTCGTCGATTGTGACGGTGAAGACGTACGTCCCCAGCTTCTCCAACTGAAGCACGGGCATATTGACCGCGAACGCCACCGACTGGGTTTCGCCGTCCTCAACATCGCGCCGTCGGCCAACGTTGAATCGAAAATGCGCCCGGAACGGTTCCCGCTCGCCGAATCCCTTGTCGACCTCGACCGGATGGCCGTCCTCGTCCGCCAGGTCGACGGTGACGGTGTGCTCTTCGTTGGTAGCGGTCCACGGGACCTCCGCGATGATTCCGAGGGCCAACGAAACCGTGAAGGGCCCTGAGCGTCCCGCCGGAATGACCGCCCGGTCTACGCCGCCGCCCATGACGTACAACAAGTTGTTCTGCGCCTCGGCGTGGTTGCACAGAATTGTCGTTAACTCCATCGGTTGCTCCCGCAGACGACAGTTGCTAGCTGGGCGGTCACACCTTATCCGATCCGGCGGGTAAAGCGCGGATTATCGCGCCGCCCTGGCGCCCTCGCGCTGACCCTTCTTTTTCGCACGGGTCGAGCAGCAATGCGACATTTCGCAATGGAACTGGTCACTGCATTCATGCGAACAATAAATTGAAGCGGCCGGAAGCCAGTCCGGGTCGGACAAGTCGCGCGGTCGGTCGTTGGGATCGAACGTGTGGCCGCAATGCACGCAGGTCCTGACCTTGGTAGCCATGTCGTCAGGGTACGCGCCGGGGGCGCTCAATGGCTGCCCGTTTCCGCATTTCGCAGAAATGCCAAGTGCGCAATTCAACCGGAAATCGCCGGTGCCAGCGAATTAGTTTTTCAAACTAACTCGGTCGTCGGCGGATGTCGATCGCGGCGCGGTTCGACATGACCGTCGCGGCGATCACGATGAATTCGACGGCGCGGCAGGCCAATAGGCGCCGGATCGGCATCCGGCAGCGAAATGTCCTGCGGCGCAGGCCATTCCAGGCCCGTGATGCCGGCCGGCGGCGGCGAGTGGCCCAAGGCGGCTTTCGGCGAGCGGTGTGGTCACGGCCCGGGCGGCGACGTGGCCCCGAACACGTCGGCGCAGCCGAAGGAATTAATTCGGCAGCCATGACGTTCGGGGTAGCCGTGGCGCGCGACGAAATGCTCGAACGGGTGAACTGTCTTAGCATCAGCCCATTGGTCGACCGTGATCGGGGGGAACGGTGTTGACGCTTCTCAAGCGGGCATGGGTTCCCGTGGTCGTGGTGGTGGCGGTGATCATCGGCGGCGTCGCGGTGGACCGCCTCAACGGCGTTTTCCCGGGACCCGGCCTGCCCAAGCCCGATCCGCGGGACGCGACCCCGCCCTACGCCGCCAAGACCGCCGTCTACGAAATCCTGGGGCCAGCCGGGACCACCGGCGTCGTCAACTGGATGGATGCCGACGCGCAACCGCAGAAGGCCAACTTCACCACGTTGCCGTGGTCGACGACGATCGTCGCCCAGATGCCCGGCATCTTCGCCTACGTCGTCGCGCAAGGTGACAGCCCCTCCATCGGCTGCCGGATCACGGTCGACGGCAAGTTGGTCGATCAACGGCAAGCCGAGACGCGCAATGCGCAGGTCTCCTGCCTGGACAAGTCCGCATGACCGACAACACCAGCGACACCGACGAAATACCCGTCGCACAACGCACCGAAGTCGAGCACAAGCCGCGTATCGCCCGCGCCGTCCGCGTCCTGGCGCTGCCGATCGTCGTCTGCTGGGTGCTGATCGCGGTCGGCGTCAACGTCTTCGTCCCACAGTTGGAGAAGGTTGCCGAGGAGATCTCCGTTCCGCTCTCGCCGTCCGACGCACCGTCGGTCACCGGGATGAAGCACATCGGCGAGAAGTTCAAGGAGTACGACTCCGACAACCTCGTCCTGGTCACCCTGGTCGGTGATAAACCGCTCGGCCCGGACGCGCACCGGTTCTACGACGACCTAGTCAAAAAGATCCAGGCCGACCACGAACACGTCGAGCACGCGCTGAACTTCTGGGGACAGCGCTTCACGTCCTCAGGTGTGGAGAGCTACGACCATAAGGCCGCCTACGTCCAGGTCAACCTCAAAGGCGATCAGGGAGGGGCGGTCGGCGACGAATCCGTTGCCGCGGTGCGCAAGATCGTCGCGGACTCCACGCCGCCCGCCGGCGTCAAGGCCTACGTCGCGGGCCAGGGAGCGCTGACCGCCGACGTGATCGTTGTCGGTGACAAGAGCCTGGCCAAGATCACCATCATCACGGTCGTCATCATCGCGATCATGCTGATGTTCGTTTACCGGTCCATCGGCACCGTGTTGCTGACCATGTTCATCCTCTTCATTGGGCTGCTGTCCGGCCGCGGCGTGGTGTCGCTGCTGGGCGAAACCGGCGTCATGGGGTTGTCGACCTTCGCCGTGAACCTGCTGACCTCACTCGCGATCGCGGCGGGTACCGATTACGCGATTTTCATGGTGGGCCGCTACCAGGAGGGCCGTGAACGCGGTCTGGACCGGGAAGCCGCCTATTACGACACCTTCGCCGGTGTCAGCAAGGTGGTCCTGGGCTCGGGTCTGACCATTGTTGGGGCGCTGGCCTGCTTGAAGTTCACCCGGCTGCCTTACTTCAGTTCGCTGGCGTTCCCGTGCGCGATCGGTCTGCTGGTGGTGGTGGCGGCCGGGGTCACGCTGACGCCCGCTCTCATCGCGGTCGCCAGTGGCTTCGGTCTTCTGGACCCCAAGCGCAAGTTCAACTACACCCGGTGGCGCCGCCTGGCGACGGCCATCGTGCGCTGGCCGGCGCCCATCCTCGCCATTTCCGTCATTCTTGCGATCGTTGGCGCCCTTGGTCTCGCGGGCTTCACCCCGCGCTACAACGACCTCTACTACCTGCCGCATAGCGCCGCCTCGGTGCAGGCCTACGACGCGGCCGACCGGCACTTCACCCAGGCCCGTCTCAACCCGGACCTGCTGATGATCGAATCGGACCACGATCTGCGCAATCCCCGAGACATGCTGGTGCTGGACAAGGTTGCCGGTGCCATCTTCCGGGTGCCGGGCATCGAACGGGTGCAGAGCATCACCCGACCGCTCGGCCCACCGATCGAAGACGGGTCAATTCCGTTCCAGCTCAGCGTGCAAACCGCGCCGATCCGTGACAACCTCAACTACCTGAGAGACCGCGTCGGCGACATCAAGAAGATCACCGGGTTCCTCGACACCCAGATCTCCCTGCTGGAACGCCAGTACGCGATCACCCAGAAGCTCGCCAACGCGACGGACGACAGCGCAAAAACCACGGCGGAGACCGCCGCCATCACCGACGAAATTCGCGACCACATCGCCGATTTCGACGACTTCTGGCGACCGATCCGCAGCTACTTCTACTGGGAGAGGCACTGCTACGACATCCCGATGTGCTGGTCGCTGCGTAGCCTGTTCGACGCCTTGGACGGGTTTGATCAGCTCGCCGAGAAGTTCCACGCCCTCACCGGCGATCTCACCAACACGGCCGCGGCCACGCGCGAATTGTTGGCGATCATTCCGGAGAACATCGCCGTGTCGAAGGCGATCCGGGATACGACGCTGACCATTTACAGCTCGTTCGACAGTCTGATCGACCAGTTCGACCGGCTCACCGACACCAATGCTGTGATGGGTAAGTCGTTCAACGACGCTCGGGTGGAGAGCCTGTTTTACCTGCCGCCGGAGATCTTCCAGAACTCCGATTTCCAGTTCGGGTTGAGCCTGATGGTGTCGCCCGACGGAAAGGCCGCGCGCTTCATCATCACTCACTCCCTGGACCCGGCAACCGCGGAAGGCATCAAGTCCGTCGAGCAAGAGCGCAACGCGGCCAAGGAGGCGCTGAAGCTCACCTCGCTGGAGAACGCCGACATCTACCTCGGCGGCACCGCCGCGACATTCAACGACATCGCCACCGGCGCCTGGTATGACCTGCTGATCGCCGCGGTGGCGTCGATCGTGCTGATCTTCATCATCATGGTGATCGTCACCCGCGCTCTGGTCGCGGCGGGCGTCATCGTCGGCACGATCGTGCTGTCGCTGGGAGCGGCGTTCGGATTCTCGACGCTGATCTGGCAGCATCTGGGCTACTTCCAGTTGCACTGGGTGGCAACGGAATTCGCGCTGATCGTGCTCTTGGCGGTGGGGTCTGATTACAACCTGATGCTGGTGTCGCGGATCGAGGAGGAGATCGGGGCCGGCCTGAACACCGGACTCATCCGCGGCGTCGGCGTGACGGGCCCGGTGGTGTCCGCGGCCGGTGTGGTGTTCGCCGTGACCATGGCCGCGATGCTCTCCAGCGATCTGCGGGCGATCGGTCAGTTCGGTACGACGATCGGTATCGGTCTGATGTTCGACACCTTCGTCGTTCGGACGCTGATCACGCCGTCGATCATGACGCTGATGGGCCGCTGGTTCTGGTGGCCGAAGCGGGTCCGGGTCCGCCCGGCCAGCCAGATGCTTCGGTCCGTCGGGCCGCGCCCGCTGGTTCGTGCGCTGCTGCACCAGCCGCGGCACGCGGCCGCGCCGGATCCGCAGACGTAACCGCCTAGCTTCCCGGGCATTTCGCGGCGGCCGCCTGCGGCCTGATTGTCACGCGCCGTTTACGACATTTGCTGGTACTCGACCGCCAGGCACGTTATTCTATCGCCGTTGAAAAATTATTCTATGGCTGTTGAAAATCGGGCCCGCCCGCCGCGGAGAGGACTGCCGACATGGACTTTGCGTCGCTGCCTCCGGAGATCAACTCCGGGCTGATGTACTCCGGGCCCGGGGCGGGGCCGATGCTCGCGGCCGCGGCGGGTTGGGAAGCGTTGGCCGCGCAGCTGGAATCCACCGCGGCCGGCTACGCGACCGAGCTGGCGGGTCTGACCGGCCAGGCATGGTCCGGCCCGTCGTCGCTGCTGATGACGGCGGCGGCCACACCCTACGTGCAGTGGCTGTCCAGCGCCGCCGCGCAGGCCGCGCAGACCGGCGTGCAGGCCTACGCGGCGGCGGCCGCGTACGAGGCGGCGTTTGCGATGACCGTGCCGCCGCCGGTGATCGCTGCCAACCGGGCGCAATTGCTGGCGCTGATCGCGACCAACTTCTTCGGTCAGAACACCCCGGCGATCGCGGCCACCGAGGCTCAATACCTGCAGATGTGGGTCGAAGACGCCAGCGCGATGTACGGCTATTCCGCCGCCTGCGAGATCGCCAGCAGGCTGACCCCGTTCGACGAGCCGCCGCGGACCACGAACCCGGCCGGGCAGGGCGCCCAGACGCTGGCGGCGCAGGCCACCGGCAACGCCACCCGGCAGCTGGCTTCGGCCAATGCCACGATGCACACCGCCACCGCCGCCACGCCCGTCGCGCCAGGCGAAACGGTCACCGCCCCACCGGGCAGCACCATCGCCATCGGCACCAACACGGGCATGTACCTCAACAGCGGCTCGATCACCATCACGGGCTCCGGCACCAACCTCATCAGCTTCGGATCCGTTATCGTCAACCCCGGCAGCACAATTCACACGCTGATCGACTGTTCCGAGGGTGGTGTTCTGGTCCCTGGCGGCGTCGACGTCACCGCCGGGTCCAGCCCGCTCGTCCTGACCCCGGGATCGTTCCAGGAGGTCCTGGTCACCCTCGTCAACGGCTCCGCCACACTCCCCGTCGTCGGGGCGGAACAGGTCGCGGTCCAGACCATCGGCAACACGGCCACCGCCATCGCCGGCCCCGCGGGCGCGTCCATCACCAACGTCTTCGGCACCGTCAGCATCGCCACGGTCACGCCGATACCCAGCCCGACCGGCGCATTGGGGGCTCCGCTGGCCGCGCCGGGGCTCGCGGGTACCGCCGGGATTGAGCCCCAGCTCGACGTGGATGGGCTATTGGATTGGGCCCAAACGCTTTCCGGCGCCGGATGAGGGACATGCCGACAGACCCAAACGCGCGGCCCGCATGGCCGTTTCACCCGGCGTGCGGGGTCGGTGCCCCGTCCGCCGGGATGGGTGACGCGGATTCACTCGGTCCGCTGTCGGTGCCCGCGGCCTGGACGACGAACGCCCCGGAGGCGAGGGCGGCTCCGCGTGCTCTACCGGACGCCCGCGTCGACGCCGCCCGGCCCGGGCGTACGTTTCGGCCGGCGTTGATGGCGACGATCACCGGGCACCCATCACCTCGTCGGCCACGCCCAGCGCCAGCGCCATGATCGACACCTGCGGGTTGACCTCCGGGCAGCTCGGCAGGATCGAGGCGTCGGCCACCCACACGCCGTCCACGCCGCGCAACCGCCCCGCCTCGTCGACCGGGCACAACTGATCGTCGGCGCCCGCGGCGGCCGTGCCGGTCGGGTGGAAGGCGGCCAGGTGCAGGCTTCGGGGATCGCTGCGCCGCAACGCATCCCGCAGGGCGGGCAGCGACGTCACCGTCATCGCGCCGGGCAGACCGGTGAGCACCTCGGTCGCGCCGGCGGCGAACAACAGCCGGCCCATCGCCTCGATCGCCACCACGAGCTTGCCGACGTCGGTGGGGGCGATGTTGTAGCGCACCAGCGTCTCACCGCGCACCGTGGACACCGACCCGACACCGCGGTCGGCCACCATGGCGCCGAACGTGGCCACCCGGGGCGCGGCGTCCAGCCAGCCGAGCAGCTCGGCGCCGTAGCCGGGATACACCATCGAGCCCATTCCGGGCGGGGTGGACGTGGCCTCGATCAGCACGCCGTGCGACTCGTGCAGCTCGTGTACCGCGGCGCTTTGCAGCACCCCGTGCCAGGCGACGACGTCGTCCTCGAAGCGCCCCGCGAGCATCGTCGCGGGATGCAGCGCCAGGTTGCGGCCGAGTCGCGGGTGCGAGCCGAAAGCGCTGCGCCGCAACAATCCCGGCGTCTCGGTGGCGCCGGCCGCCACGATGACGGTGTCGGCCAGGACGTCCAGTGCCGTGCCGTCGGGCCGGCGGGCCCGCACGCCGCGGGCGCGCCCGCGCCGGTGCAGCACCCGCTCGACGCGGGCCTCGGAGATGATCCGCGCGCCCGCCGCGCACGCCTGCGGCAGCGCGTTGAGGTGCACGCCGAACTTGGCGTTGCGCGGGCACCCGATCGCGCACTGGCAGCACCCTTCGCAGCCCGGTGCGTTGCGCGGAATGGGCGCCGCCCGCCAGCCCAGCGTGGCGGCGGCGTCCAGCAGCAGCCGGCCGTTGCGGCCCATGATCTCCAGCGGCACCGGGGCGACCTGCAGCGTGCGCTCGACGTCGTCGAGGCGCTCGCCCAGCCGGTCGGGATCGGCCAGGGTGAGCCCGAAGTCGTCGCGCCAGCGCCGCTGCACCGCCGGCGGCGGGCGGTAGCAGGTGCCGGAATTCACCACCGTGGTGCCGCCGACCACCCGGCCGATGGGCAGCACCACCGACGGGCGCCCCAGGGCGACGGTGGCGCCGGCCCCGCGGTACAGCCCGGCATAGCGATCGATCGGATGGGTGGTCCGGAATTCCCCGACGGTCCAGCGGCGTCCCTCCTCGAGGACGACGACGTCCAGTCCGGCCCGCGCCAGGGAGCGGGCCACCATCGCGCCGCCGGCGCCGGACCCCACGATCACCGCGTCGGCGGTGACGACGGAGCGGCTCTCGGCCGACGAGGCGATGTTCAACGCCGAATCTGGCCGTGCCGTCCCGTGCTGGCTCGCGTGCGAAAGAAGCTCGGGCGCATAGGTTTCCGCGCCGTTGGCCAGCAACGCGATCGCCTTCAATGCCTCGACGGCCGCGCCGGCGTCCGGACTGAGCGCGGCGACCCGGCGCAGCACCTGCTCGCGTCGGTCGGGGCCGAGCCGCGACATCGACCGGCCGGTGGTGACGTAGCTGGCCGCGGCCAGCGTGAGCAGCCCGGCACGCGCCGCCACCCGTGACGTCGTCGGCAGCTGCCGCAGGTAGCGCTCGACGCGCTGCGTCAGCTCGGAGGCCGCCGGGCCGCCGAGTTCCTCGGGCAGCAGCGCGGTGCCGAACGAGCCGACCAGGCTCATATCAGCCGCGCGAGGCGGCGGCCCAGCTTGATGAAGAACGGGTAGGTGGCGAAGATGGCGCCCGCCGCAGCGTGCAGGGGCCACTCCGCCTTGGCGGTGTCCACGCGGAAAATGCCGCTGTTCCACATGAAGTCGCGGCCGTTGCGGGCGCGGAAGGGGCGCCACAGCACCCCGAGGCCGGGCACGTTGTTGTAGAGCCCGAATGACCCGCCGAAGAAGACGCCCAGGGTGGCGGCCTCCGCAACGTCGCGCTGGTCGGCGGGCAGCCGCCGCTCAATGAGCACGCCGGAGGCGAACAGCAGTGGTGGGTCGAGCAGAAAGCTCATGTCGGGATCCTTTCGTTGACATCCGGCGCCGCATCGCCGCGCAGGCCCACCTCGGCGTGCCCGGTGCCCAGCACCGACCATTGCCGGTCGTCGATCTCGATGTGGACGTCGGCTTGTTCGGTGTTCGTGCACACCGCCCTGCCGCCGTCGGGGTCGGTGTATTCCAGGCTCACGCACTTCTCCGCCGGCTGGTCGATCCGGATGAGCACCCGCCGGCCGCCGATGCGTCCCTCCAGCTGCCAGTGCGCCACGCCGAGGGTGGTCCGCATCCGCAGTGACGGCAATGGACCTGCGGGCCAATCCCTTCCGTCGATGCGAAACCGGACGAACGCCAGCGGGGCCAGCCTGCGCAACCCCGGCTTGTGCGAGACGGCGCTGACCGCCTCCACCACATCGCCGTTGCCGAGGTCGGCGTGCACCCATCCCCAGCGCTTGGCGTTGCCGTGCCCGTAGATGTGGGCGACCCCGCCGCGCCACCCCTCGAGGCGCAAGGCGGTGTCGGCCACGGTGAGCGAGCCGGCGAAGTCGGCGGTGGGGGCGAGGACGACCTGGGCGCCCGGCAGCAGCTCGCGGTCCCAGGCCGCGCGGGGAAACGTCCACAGCGGTGCGCCCGTTTCGGCCCAGGACAGGTCCCAGGCGAGCGAGCCGGCGCGCCCGGTCAGCTGTTTGTCGCCCACCCGCGCGCCCGCGGCGTCGAACCACCAGGGGCCGGACGGGGGCTGGGCGGGCGCGGGACCGAACCGCTCGGTGCGGGGCGGGCCGTCGGCGGGGAACCAGGTGGCCCAGCCGTGCGCGTAGGCGTCGCCCCGGAGCGGGGCGACCGTCTCGCAGTGCACCCACAGCCCGGCGCGCGTCGCCGGATCCGAGAGGGTGGCGTACCAGACCTCCAGGCGGCCGGCCTTGCCGCGCCAGCGTGGGGCCGCCGCCAATCGCGTGTCGCCGTCCATTGCTCACCTTCCGTGGATGCGTCCACTATATTGGTTGAGCCAATGAACCAGTCAAGTCCGCTGCGCCCGCCCGACCGCCAGCGCGTCGATGAACAGATCGCCGCGTCGATCACCGACGCGATCCTCGACGGCGCGTTTCCGCCGGGTACGGCCCTGCCGCCCGAGCGGGACCTGGCCGAACAGCTCGGTGTCAACCGCACGTCGCTGCGCCAAGGCCTGGCCCGGCTGCAGGAGATGGGGCTGATCGAGACCCGGCACGGCAGCGGCAACGTGGTCGCCGACCCGCACGGGCTCACCCACCCCGCGGTCGTCGAGGCGTTGGTCCGCAAGCTGGGGCCGGAGTTCCTCGTGGAACTGTTCGAGATCCGGGCCGCCTTGGGGCCGTTGATCGGCCGGTCGGCCGCGCGACGGGGCGCGCCCGAGGATGCCGAGGCGCTGCGCGCCGCGTTGGCGGCGGTCCGCGACGCCGATAGCGTCCAGGCGCGCCAGGCGGCCGACCTCGCCTACTTTCGGACGCTCATCCAGCACAGCCGCAACCGTGCGCTGGTGTTGCTGTATCGCTGGGTCGAGGACGCTTTCGGCGGCCGGGAGCACGAACTGACCGCCGCCTACGACGACGCCGCGCCCGTGGTGGCCGGCCTCAGCGCGATCACCGAGGCCGTGCTGGCGGGCGACGAGGCGGGGGCCGCCGCGGCGGTCGAGGCGTACCTGCACGCCAGCGCGCAGCGAATGCTCTTGTCCTACAACAAGACTGGTGCTACTCGGCGAGCCGAGTAGCCGGATGCACCGCGATGAGCCCCAACTTGCCGCGGCGCTTGCACATCGCCGCCAGCTCCGCGTAGGCCTTGGCGCCGAGCAGCTCGGTGAGCTCGTCGGCCATGCTCTCCCACACCTGCTTGGCGCCGACGTGGGCGCCGGGGTCGCCGGTGCAGTACCAGTGCAGGTCGGCGCCGCCGGAACCCCAACCGCGGCGGTCGTATTCGGTGACCCAGGTCTTGAGTATCTCGGTCCCGTCGGGCCGGGTCACCCACTCCTGGCTGCGCCGGATAGGCAGCTGCCAGCAGACGTCGGGCTTCATGGTCAGCGGCGCGACGCCGAGCTTGAGGGCCTTGCTGTGCAGGGCGCATCCGACGCCGCCGGGGAAGCCGGGCCGGTTCAGGAAGATGCAGGCGTCCTTGTGTTTGCGCGTGCGGTACTGCGGCTGCCCGTCGTGCTCGTCGAGCTCCAGATACCCCTTGCGGCCCAAGCCCTTTTCGCGGAATTGCCAGTCCTCGTCGGTCAGCTGCTGCACGGCGTCGTCGAGCCGGGCGCGGTCGTCGTCGTCGGACAGGAACGCCCCGTGCGAGCAGCAGCCGTCGTCCGGGCGGCCCGCCACCGTGCCGTGGCAGGCGGGCGTGCCGAACACGCAAGTCCACCGCGACAGCAGCCAGGTGAGGTCGGCCGCGATCAGGTGCTCGGGGTTGTCCGGGTCATAGAACTCCACCCACTCGCGGGCGAAGTCCAGTTCGACCTCGTGTCCCGGCTCAGGGTAGGAATTCGCCACGGCGTCCACGTTAGTCGACAAAACCGGCTCTTCGGCCCGCTGACACTCGGGGCCCGACGGATCAAGATCGGCAACGTCCCCAGCGGGCCGCAACGCGCGGCCCACCCGTATCCGACTAGGTTGTTTCCCGTGCGATTGGGCGTGCTCGACGTGGGCAGCAACACGGTTCACCTCTTGGTGGTTGATGCGCACCGTGGCGGGCATCCCACGCCCATGAGTTCGACGAAGGCCACGCTGCGATTGGCCGAGTCGATCGACAGCTCGGGCAAGATCACCAAGCGCGGCGCCGAGAAGCTGATCTCCACGATCGACGAGTTCGCCAAGATCGCGGACAGCTCCGGGTGCGCCGAGCTGATGGCGTTCGCCACCTCGGCGCTGCGCGACGCGGTGAACTCCGACGACGTGCTCGCCCGCGTCCGCAAGGAAACCGGCGTCGAGCTGGAGGCGCTCAGCGGGGTCGACGAGTCGCGGCTGACCTTCCTGGCGGTGCGCCGGTGGTACGGCTGGAGCGCGGGGCGGATCATCAACCTCGACATCGGCGGCGGCTCGCTCGAGATGTCCAGCGGCGTCGACGAGGAGCCCGAGGTGGCGCTGTCTTTGCCGCTGGGCGCCGGCCGGCTGACCCGCGAATGGCTACCCGACGACCCGCCCGGGCGGCGCAGGGTCGGGATGCTGCGGGACTGGCTGGACGCCGAGCTCGCCGAGGCCAGCGAGCAGGTGCTCGACGCCGGCGCGCCCGACCTGGCGGTGGCGACGTCGAAGACGTTTCGCTCGCTCGCGCGGCTGACGGGCGCGGCGCCGTCGGCTGCAGGACCGCGGGTGAAGAGGACGCTCACAGCAAACGGCCTCAGGCAACTCATATCTTTCATCTCTAGGATGACGACCGCTGACCGGGCAGAACTGGAAGGGGTGAGCGCCGAGCGCGCGCCACAGATCGTGGCGGGTGCGCTGGTGGCGGAGGCGAGTATGCGAGCGCTGTCGATCGAATCGGTGGATATCTGCCCGTGGGCGTTACGGGAAGGTCTCATCTTGCGCAAACTCGACAGCGAAGCCGACGGAACGCCCCTCATGAAGCGATCCGTGCGCGATGCTGGAGGCCAGGCAGGTGATCGGGACGGCAACCGATCGAGAGGCGACAAAGCATGACCGGACCACACTCCGAGACCGAGAGCCCCGGCACTCGGCCGATCTCGGTGGCCGAACTTCTGGCCAGGAACGGAACCATCGGCGCCCCCGCGGTCACGCGGCGCAGGCGCAGGCGGCGCGGCGATAGCGACGCGGTCACCGTCGCCGAGCTGACCGGTGAGATCCCGATCATCCGTGACGACGACGAGGACCCGCGCACGGCCGAACGGCCGGCCGCCGAGGAAACCGAGGCCGAGCAGCAAACCGAAGACAAGCCCGCGGCCGCGTACTGGTCGCAGCCCGAGCCGCGTTGGCCCAAGTCGCCGTCTCAGCCCAAGAAGGCCTCCGGCCCCGAGCGCAGCGCGTACCCGCGCCCGCTGAGCCACGGCGAGGCGGGGGAGACCAACGGCATCGGGCAATCGGGCGCCGAGGACATGAATCCCGATCCGCTGGACCACTACACCGATCTGCCGGTGGACGTGATGGATTCGGAGGTCCGCGACGCCGAGCCCGCGCTGGAGGATTCCGCCTATGTGCGCTCCTACCTGCAGACCGAGGCCGACGAGGACGAAGAGGACGCGGAGGACCCGTTCGCCGCCGGCTTGTTGCCGCACGAGGAGCGCGACGAGGACCACCCCGACGGCGCGACCGAGGGGGTGGCCACGGCGACCGACGCCCACGCGGGCCCGGGCAGGTTCGAGGCGTTGTGGCGCGGCAGCCTGGTCGTCTTCCAGTCGATCCTGGCCGTGGCCTTCGGCGCCGGCCTGTTCGTCGCCTTCGACGAGCTGTGGCGCTGGAACAGCATCGTGGCGCTGGTGCTCTCGGTGCTGGTGATCCTCGGCCTGGTCGTCGGCGTCCGGGTGGTGCGCAAGACCGAGGACATCGCGAGCACATTGATCGCGGTCGCGGTGGGGGCGCTGATCACCCTGGGCCCGTTGGCGCTGTCGTTGCAGTCGGGCTAGGCGGACCGGGGACCACACAGACCGTTGCGCCCAGCTATCAAAGTCGGACTCTCAACGGCTTCGGTGTACCCATTGCGGGCCGAGGCCGCGTTCGAGTACGCCGCGCGGCTCGGGTACGACGGCGTCGAGCTGATGGTGTGGGCCGAGTCGGTCAGCCAGGACATCGACGCCATCGAAAAGCTGTCCCGGCGCTATCGCGTCCCGGTGCTGTCCGTGCACGCGCCCTGCCTGCTGATCTCGCAGCGGGTGTGGGGCGCCAACCCGATCCCCAAGCTGGACCGCAGCGTGCGGGCCGCCGAACAACTCGGCGCGCAGACCGTCGTCGTGCATCCGCCGTTTCGCTGGCAGCGGCGCTACGCCGAGGGGTTCAGCGACCAGGTCGCCGAGCTGGAAGCCTCGAGTGACGTGCTGATCGCGGTGGAGAACATGTTCCCGTTCCGGGCGGACCGGTTCTTCGGCTCGGGCCAATCGCTGGAGCGGATGCGCAGGCGGGGCGGCGGCCCCGGCCCGGCGATCTCGGCGTTCGCACCCTCCTACGACCCGCTGGACGGCAACCACGCCCACTACACGCTGGACTTGTCCCACACCGCGACCGCGGGCAGCGACTCGCTGGACATGGCACAGCGGATGGGCGGCGGATTGGTGCACCTGCACCTGTGCGACGGCAGCGGCCTGCCCGCCGACGAGCACCTGGTGCCCGGGCGCGGCACCCAGCCCACCGCCGAGGTGTGCCAGATGCTGGCCGGCAGCCACTTCGCCGGCCACGTCATCCTGGAAGTTTCCACGTCCAGCGCGCGTTCAGCCAATGAGCGCGAGAGCATGCTCGCCGAATCGCTGCAGTTCGCCCGCACGCACCTGCTGCGCTGACAGACCCAGGAGACCATGAACGCGTTATTCACCACCGCGATGGCATTGCGGGAGGTCGGCCCCGGCGTCTTCGAGGGCGAGCTCGACAAGCACTGGACCATCGGTCCCAAGGTGCACGGCGGCGCCATGCTGGCGCTCTGCGCCAATGCCGCCCGCACCGCCTGCGGTGGGCCGTCGAGCGAGTTCGAACCGGTTCAGCAGCCGGTCGCGGTGTCGGCGAGCTTCCTGTGGGCCCCGGATCCGGGGCCGATGCACCTGGTGACGTCGATCCGCAAGCGCGGCCGCCGCATCAGCGTCGTCGACGTCGAGCTCACCCAGGGTGATCGGACCGCCGTGCACGCCGTAGTCAACCTCGGCGAGCCCGAACACTTTCCGCCCGACGGTGACGCCAAGCCCCTGCTGTCGGCCAACCCGGTGGTGGACCTGATGGCGCCCGAGCCGCCCGACGACATCGCCCCGATCGGGCCGGGCCACCCGCTGGCCGGCCTGGTGCACCTCGGCGAGGGCTGCGACGTCCGACCGGTGCTGTCGACGCTGGGTCCGACGGCCGACGGGGGCCCGCCGGTGATCCAGATGTGGGCGCGCCCCCGCGACGTCGCCCCGGACGCCCTGTTCGCGCTGATGTGCGGGGATCTGTCGGCGCCGGTGACCTTCGCCGTGGAACGCACCGGCTGGGCGCCCACCGTCCAACTGACCGCCTTCCTGCGCGGGCTGCCCGCCGACGGGTGGCTGCGAATCATCGCGACCTGCACGGAGATCGGGCACGACTGGTTCGACGAGGACCACACCGTCGTCGACAGCCTGGGCCGCCTCGTGGTGCAAGCCCGTCAACTGGCGCTGGTCCCTGCCGCTGGTTAGACGCCGGTGTCTGCGATGCTGTCGGGCATGGCAAGAATCGCGATCATCGGTGGCGGCAGCATCGGGGAGGCACTGCTGTCGGGTCTGCTGCGCGCGGGCCGGCAGGTCAAAGACCTGGTGGTGGCCGAACGCGTGCCCGAGCGCGCCCAGTACCTGGCCGACACCTATTCGGTGTTGATCACCTCGGTGGCCGACGCGGCGGAGAACGCGTCCTTCGTGGTGGTCGCGGTGAAGCCCACCGACGTGGAGCCGGTGCTGGCGGAGCTGTCCCGGGCCGCGGCGGCGTCCGAGAGCGACACCGCCGAGCAGGTGTTCGTCACCGTCGCGGCGGGCATCGGCATCTCGTATTTCGAATCGAAGCTGCCCGCCGGGACACCGGTGGTCCGGGCGATGCCCAACGCGGCGGCGCTCGTCGGCGCGGGGGTGACCGCGCTGGCCACGGGCCGGTTCGTCACCGCCCCGCAACTCGAGGGGGTATCGGCCCTGTTCGACTCCGTCGGTGGCGTGCTGACCGTGCCCGAGGCCCAGATGGACGCCGTGACCGCGCTGTCGGGGTCAGGCCCGGCCTACTTCTTCTTGATGGTCGAGGCGCTGATCGACGCTGGGGTGGCCGCCGGGCTGAGCCGGGAGGTGGCCACCGACCTGACGGCGCAGACGATGGCCGGATCCGCGGCCATGCTGCTGGAACGGATGGACGCCGACGGGCGGCCGGGGGAGGGCGAGACCCCGGGGCTGCGCGTGGACGCCACGGCGACGCAGCTGCGGGCGACCATCACCTCACCCGGCGGCACGACCGCCGCGGGGCTGCGGGAACTGGAACGGGGCGGCCTGCGGACGGCCGTCGACGCGGCCGTTCAGGCCGCCAAAACGCGCTCTGAGCAGCTAAGAATTACATCGGAGTAATCCAAGAAATTTGAACTGATTGTCCCCCACCAGTACCAGTAACCCCATTAGTCCCGCTATTCTCCTCTTTGTATGCACGTGTGGGTGCCAGCGGAGGGGAAGCCGCTGGCATTGCGGGTGCCTGACACGATTGGGTTGCGATGACGTCTACGAACGGGCCATCGGCGCGCGATTCTGCTGGTAAGCGGGACACCGGTTCCGGCGAGGGCCAGCAGGGCAGGACACAATTCTTGACCGTCGCCGAAGTGGCCGCGTTGATGCGGGTCTCCAAGATGACGGTGTACCGGCTGGTGCACAACGGCGAGCTGCCCGCGGTCCGGGTCGGGCGGTCTTTCCGGGTGCACGCCAAGGCGGTGCACGACATGCTGGAGACGTCTTACTTCGACGCGGGCTGACCCGAAACCGCACTTCGCTCTTCGCTCGGTGGTCGCCGACGCCGTTTGGTGTTCGGTGCGTCCCGCCGGGTAAAGTGTCCGGGTCAATCCTGCAAACAGGTCACGGGTCAGATAGCGGAGTTCATGGGTTCAGTAATCAAGAAGCGGCGCAAGCGCATGTCGAAGAAGAAGCACCGCAAGTTGTTGCGCCGCACTCGGGTGCAGCGCAGAAAACTCGGCAAGTAGGCCCGCCCGCGGCATCCGCTGCGGTCTCTGCCGAGTCGATAGGCTGTTTGGGTGGATCAGTCGAGTGGGGATGGCGCCGGAACCGGCGACACCGCGAGCAACACGGTGCACTACCCCAAGGTGGTGCTGGTCACCGGTGCGTGCCGGTTCCTGGGCGGCTACCTGACGGCCCGGCTCGCGCAGAACCCGATGATCAACGCGGTCATCGCCGTGGACGCGATCGCGCCCAGCAAGGACATGCTCCGCCGGATGGGGCGCGCGGAGTTCGTCCGCGCCGACATCCGTAACCCGTTCATCGCCAAAGTGATTCGCAACGGCGAGGTGGACACCGTGGTGCACGCGGCCGCGGCGTCGTACGCCCCGCGGTCCGGGGGCACCGCGGCGTTGAAGGAAATCAACGTGATGGGTGCGATGCAGCTGTTCGCCGCCTGTCAGAAGGCGCCCTCGGTGCGGCGCGTGGTGCTCAAGTCGACGTCTGAGGTGTATGGGTCCAGCGCGCACGATCCGGTGATGTTCACCGAGGACAGCACGAGCCGCCGGCCCTTGCGCGGCGGTTTCGCGAAGGACAGCCTGGACATCGAGGCCTATGCCCGCGGACTGGGGCGTCGCCGGCCCGATATCGCGGTGACGATCCTGCGGCTGGCCAACATGATCGGACCCGCGATGGACACCACGCTGTCGCGGTACCTGGCCGGGCCGTTGGTGCCGACGATGTTCGGCCGCGACGCGCGGCTGCAGTTGCTCCACGAGCAGGATGCGCTGGGCGCGCTGGATCGCGCGGCGATGGCCGGCAAGGCCGGCACGTTCAACATCGGCGCCGACGGCATCATCATGCTGTCGCAAGCGATCCGCCGGGCCGGCCGGATTCCGTTGCCAGTGCCCGGTTTTGGCGTGTGGGCGCTCGATTCGTTGAGACGGGCTAACCGTTACAACGAGATCAGCCGCGATCAGTTCGCCTACCTGAGTTACGGCCGCGTCATGGACACCACCCGGATGCGGACGGAGCTGGGCTATCAGCCGAAATGGACGACCGCCGAGGCCTTCGACGACTACGTTCGCGGCCGCGGCATGACTCCCATTATCGATCCGCATCGGGTACGCTCCTTGGAAGGTCGCGCCATATCCCTAGCTCAGCGCTGGGGCAGCCGAAATCCAATTCCGTGGGGTGGGGTCAGGTAGGAATCGTGGCGGGTGAAAGCAGAGCGAATGTTATTCCGCTGCATACGAATCGGGGTCGGGTAGCAGCACGCCGGAGAGCCGATCAGCGCGCGGAGTCCGCCCGCCAGCATCCCTCCTTGCTCTCGGATCCGAATGGTCGGGCGTCGGCCGAGCAGATCGCCGCCGTCGTTCGCGAGATCGATGAGCATCGGCGTGCGGCCGGCGCCGGCTCGTCGGAGGTGCCGCTCAACGACCTCGCCCAGCGCGTGGCCGCAGTGGCCGGGTTCATGCGCCAGCGGCTCACCGGCGACTACACCGTCGACGAGTTCGGTTTCGATCCGCACTTCAACAGCGCGATCGTGCGGCCGTTGCTGAGGTTCTTCTTCCGGTCGTGGTTCCGGGTGGAGGTCAGCGGTGTCGAAAACCTGCCCAGCGAGGGCGCCGCACTGGTGGTGGCCAATCACGCCGGGGTCTTGCCGTTCGACGGGTTGATGCTGTCGGTCGCCGTCCACGACGAGCACCCCGCGCAGCGCGACCTGCGGCTGCTCGCCGCCGACATGGTGTTCGACCTGCCCGTCGTGGGTGAAGCCGCCCGCAAGGCCGGCCACACCATGGCCTGCACCACGGACGCGCACCGGCTGCTCGCCGCCGGCGAACTCACCGCCGTGTTCCCCGAGGGCTACAAGGGGTTGGGTAAGCGCTTCGAGGACCGTTACCGGTTGCAGCGGTTCGGCCGCGGCGGATTCGTCACCGCGGCGCTGCGCACCAAGGCGCCGATCATCCCGTGCTCGATCATCGGCTCGGAAGAGATCTACCCGATGCTGACCGACGTGAAGCTGCTGGCGCGGCTCTTCGGGCTGCCCTACTTCCCGATCACGCCGCTGTTTCCGCTGGCCGGGCCGGCGGGCCTGGTGCCGCTGCCGTCGAAGTGGCGCATCGCGTTCGGCGAGCCGATCTACACCAACGACTACGCCGCGTCCGACGCCGAGGACCCGATGGTCACCTTCGAGTTGACCGATCAGGTGCGCGAGACCATCCAGCAGACGCTGTACCGGTTGCTCGCCGGCCGTCGCAACATCTTCTTCGGCTGACGCTTTTCGTTTACCGGCCCCGCCCGGTTCGCTATCCGGCTTGGTGCCGACGCGAAAACGCCCCGGAGCCAATGGCTTCCGGGGCGTTTTTCGGGCGAATTACTTGACCATCGTGAACTGGCAGACGTTGGTGTAGCCGTCGCGGAACAGGTCGGAGCAGCCGCGCAAGTACTTCAGGTAGATGTCGTAGGTCTCCTGCCCCTTCAGCGCGATCGCCTCTTCCTTGTGCGCCTCGAGCGCGTCGCCCCAGGCGGTCAGCGTCGGGACGTAGTTCTTGCCGATGAAGTGGTGGCGCTCGATCTTGAAACCGGCGTCGGTCGCGTACTTGTCGACCAGGTCGACCTGAGGCAGCTTCCCGCCCGGGTAGATCTCCTTGAGGATGAAGCTGATGAACCGCAGCAGGGTCATGTTCACCTGCAAGCCCATCTTCTTGCCCTCTTCGGCGGACGGCACCACGATCGAGTGCAGCAGCATGCGGCCGTCGTCGGGCAGCAGGTCGTAGTACTTCTTGAAGAAGGTGGCGTACCGCTCGTACCCGGCGTCACCGGCGCCGTCGGCGAAGTGCTCGAACGCACCCAGCGACACGATGCGGTCGATCGGTACGTCGCCGGGGAATTCCTCCCAGCCCTGGATCCGCACCTCTTTGCGGCGGGGGCTGTCCATCTTGTCGAACTCGGCCACGCAGTGGGCGTACTGGTTTTCGCTGAGCGTCAGGCCGATGACGTTGACGTCGTACTCGGCCACCGCGTGCCGCATCGTCGAACCCCACCCGGAGCCGATGTCGAGCAGTGTCATGCCTGGCTCGAGGTTGAGCTTGTCCAGCGCGAGCTTGCGCTTGGCGTACTGCGCCTCTTCCAGCGTCTTGGTCAGGTTCTGGGGGTCCGGATTCTCGTCGAAATAGCCGCAGCTGTAGGTCATCGACGGGTCGAGCCAGAGCTTGAAGAACTCGTTCGATTTGTCGTAGTGCGACCGGACCTTCTCGACCGGCGGCTTCAGTTGCGTGCTACCGCTTTCCCCCTGTGACGTCATTGATTCGAACCTACTTTCCCGCTGATATGGACTTTCCCGCTGATATGGACGCGACTGCCGCGACGGTTGCTTCGTGGTCGGCATCGTTGTTTGCGGCTTCCCCCAGCATCGTGACTGTACTGGTGATGACCGGTTTGCCCTCGGCGTCCGTGACCTCGCTACGGATCTCGGTGATCACGGCGCCATGGGACTCAATGACCGAGTCTAGATAGGTGTCGAAGTAAAGCCTATCCCCTGCGACGATCGGCCGGTGGAACTTGAATTTCTGGTCGCGGTGCATGACCCGCGCGATGTTGATCGGAATGCTGAACTTGGTGAAGATCTCCAGCTGCACGCGCCGGCCCGCGATGGCGAGGAACGTGGGCGGTGCTACCAGCGCGTCGTATCCGGCCGCGGCGGCGTCGGCCTCGTTGAAGTGCGTCGGATGGTCGTTGTTGATGGCGAGGGCGAACTCCCGGATCTTCTCGCGGCCGACGAGGAAGTAATCCGGCGCCCGGTAATGGCTGCCGATGAGCCCTTCGGCTCCCTTGGGGATTGTCATAGCGCTGTCGCTCTCCGCTCGAATAGGTCTCAGCGGCGCAGCCTATCAGCGCGATTGCCGCCGGGAAGCCACCGCGGCCAGTGCACCACCGGCCGCACCGAGCGCCAACGCCGACGGGACCCCGATCCGGGCGGCCTTGCGGGCGGTGCGAAAGTCCCGGATCTCCCAACCGCGTTCGCGGGCCAGTGTGCGCAGGCGTGCGTCCGGGTTGATCGCGACGGCGGTGCCCACCAACGAGAGCATGGGCACGTCGTTGAAGCTGTCGGAGTAGGCCGTGCAGCGTTTGAGGTTCAGGCCCTCCCGGATCGCCAGCGACCGCACGGCGTGCGCCTTTCCGGTCCCGTGCAGGATGTCGCCGACGAGCCGGCCGGTGAACACCCCGTCGACGGACTCCGCGACGGTTCCCAGGGCGCCGGTCAGGCCGAGCCGCCGCGCGATGGTCGCCGCGAGTTCGTAAGGGGTGGCGGTGATCAGCCACACCTGCTGGCCCGCGTCGAGGTGCATCTGCGTCAGCTCGCGAGTGCCCGGCCAGATCTTGTCCGCGATGATCTCGTCGTAGATCTCCTCGCCCAGCGTCACCAGCTGTTCGACCGAGCGGCCCTCGATGAAGGCGAGCGCTTTGCGACGGCCGGCGGCGACGTCGTTGCTGTTCTCCTTGCCGAGGACCTGGAATTTGGCCTGGGCATAGATGAAACCGAGCACATCGCGATAGGTGAAGTAGTTGCGCGCGGCCAGCCCGCGGCCGAAGTGCACCGCCGAGGAGCCCTGCACCAGGGTGTTGTCGACGTCGAAGAAGGCGGCCGCGGTCAGGTCGATCGGCGGCTGGGGCCGGTCCTCGTCGGTGGCGGCCTTTTCGGCTTGCAGGTCCTCCAGCGCACGGGCCGCGCTGGCGTCGGCGGCCAGCGACTCCAGGTCAGCGCGACTGACGTCTCCGTCGACGGGGTCAGAGGAAGTCATCGCCAAACCTCCTAGATCGCTGTGTTGCCTGGCGACCCAGTGGGTCCCGGTATCCAACCCTATCCGGCGGTTGTGCCGCGGGGCTTCGGCTATGCCGCGCTGTCGAGTGTGAAGCTAGCCGCACACTCGGCGCCGAGCGTGAAGCTAGCTGCACACTCGACAATGTCCGCTCGCATCTGTGGTGTAGGCGGAGTCGACTTCCTGAGAGCTTTGCTCGCGTTGATCGTCGAGTGTTGGCGTGGCCTCCGCCAACAGCATTGCCATGGTGCCGCCGCCCGCGGCGGTCTCGGTGGCCATGAAGCTCGTGCCCGCGCTGCAGGCCAGCGCCGCCGTCAACGCCGAAATCACCGATCCCATGGACTCGCCGGTGGCCAGCACCGTGGCACCGGCGCGGTCTAGCGCAGTCGCGTCACACGCCAGCGGCGCCATCTGGTCACGACCACATACCGAGGTTCGTCGACATCGCCCCGGTGTAGTTGCCGTGCGCGGTCGCGGCCACCTTCTTCAACTGCGCCAGCGCCTCGCGCATCATCGCCTCGCCGCGCACCCAGTGCTGATGCGCCTCGGCGTGCGCGGCCGCGGCCTCACCCGTCCACGTGGTGTGCAAACGCGTTACGCGGGAATCGATTTCGGTGATCATGTCCTCGGCGTAGCGCTGAAAGTCGGCCATCCGCTGCACCGAGTCGGCCAACGCCTGCGGATCCACCCGAAACGCCTCAGCCACCGCGCACCGCTCGCTCCGCCGCGGCGGACCCGGCCTCGTTGGCCTGATAGCCCTCGCCGGCCTCACCCACGAGGCGCGCCAACATCGACAGCCCCAGCTGAACCTCGCGAGCGCCCCGATGCCAGAGTTCCCACGCGGAGGAATACGCCGTCCCGGACGCGCCTTGCCAGCGGCCCAGCATCTGCCCCACCTGATCGTCCAGCTGAGCGAGGCGGCTCGAAAGGTTCTCTGCCGCGCCGGCGGTGGAAACGGCGTGACTCTGCATCACCGCCGGGTCAACTCGCAGGGCCATGACCGGAAAGTAACGCCGGCCAGATGTCCCCACAAGTCACCGGTGCCAGACTGATGGCCATGACCGACGCCCCCCGACGGCCGCAGGTGGAACTGCTGACTCGCGACGGCTGCACCCTCTGCGTGCGGGTGCACGACCGGCTCGAGGAACTGGCGTCCGAGCTGGGCTTCGACCTGTCGACGACCGACGTCGACGCCGCCGCGGCCGCCGGCAACCCGGCGCTGCGGGCCGAATTCGGTGACCGGCTGCCCGTGATCCTGCTCGACGGCCGCGAGCACAGCTACTGGGACCTCGACGAGCCGCGGCTGCGCGCGGATCTGGGGAGATGAGGACCACCGGGCAATTATTTGGTAGCCCACCTGATAAACGATTACCTTGGAAACCAGTTCAGTTACTGGAGGAAGCAAGGGAGCTGGCCAGGTGATGCTGCCGTGAGCGTCTTGCTCTTCGGGGTTTCGCACCGCAGTGCGCCGGTCTCCGTCCTGGAACAACTCAGCATCGACGAATCCGATCAGGGCAAGATCGTCGACCGAGTGTTGCAGTCGCCGCTGGTGACCGAGGCGATGGTGCTGTCGACATGCAACCGGGTCGAGGTCTATGCAGTGGTGGACGCGTTCCACGGCGGGTTGGCGGCCATTGGGCAGGTGCTGTCGGATCACTCCGGAATGTCGATGGGGGACCTGACCAAATACGCGTACGTCCGGTACAGCGAGGCCGCCGTCGAGCACTTGTTCGCGGTGGCCAGCGGGCTGGACTCCGCCGTGGTGGGTGAGCAGCAGGTGCTCGGCCAGGTGCGCCGCGCGTATGCCACCGCGGAAGGCAATCGGACCGTCGGGCGGGTGCTGCACGAGCTGGCCCAACGGGCGCTGTCGGTGGGCAAGCGGGTGCATTCCGAGACCGCGATCGACGCGGCCGGCGCCTCGGTGGTGTCGGTCGCCCTCGACATGGCCGAGCGCCGGCTGGGCGGCCTGGAGGGCAAGACCGCCGCGCTGGTCGGCGCCGGCGCGATGGGCGCCCTGGCCGCGGCCCACCTGACCCGCTCCGGTGTCCGGCGGGTGCTCGTCCTGAATCGGTCGTTGTCCCGGGGGCAGCGGCTGGCCCGCAAGATCCGCGAATCCGGTGTGCAGGCCGACGCGATGGCCCTCGACCGGCTGGCCGACGCGGTCGCCGACGCCGACGTCGTGGTCAGCTGCACCGGCGCGGTGAGCCCGGTGATCACGCTGGCCGACGTGCACCACGCGCTGGCCGCCGCCCGCCGCGACGAGTCGACGCGTCCGCTGGTGATCTGCGACCTGGGCATGCCGCGCGACGTGGATCCGGCGGTCGCCGGCCTGCCCGGTGTGTGGGTCGTCGACGTGGACCGCGTGCAGCACGAGCCGTCGGCGCACGCCGCCGCGTCCGACGTGCACGCCGCGCGCCACATCGTGGCCGCCGAAGTGGCCGCCTACCTGGCCGGCCAGCGGATGGCC